>LBIU01000240.1 GCA_000987445.1 Candidatus Accumulibacter adiacens
GGCAATGATCGCTTCCTTCTGCCAGATGCCGACGTTGACCACCGTCAGGGTGGCCACGACGCTCAGACCGATGCCGATCAGCGCCGCTCGCGAGCACGGCCGGTCGCTGACAGTGGCGGACCGTGCCAGGCTTCGGCCACCGGCAAGATAGGCCAGCAGGCCCAGGGCAGCACCGGCGGCAAGCAGTACCTGCGCCTTGCTCACCAGATCCCAGCACAGCGTGTAATAGAAGCTACCGATCACCCAGGCGGCCGCGCAGGCCGTGGCCGCAGCGCGCAGCGGGCGCCTCGTCACCAGGGCAACGATACCGATCAGGGCCAGCGGCCCGAGCGACGGTGAGAAGAAGGAAAGGACCGCCAAGACGACCGCCAGGCCGATACCGATCGGCGCGCGCAGCGTCGGCCAGCGCTGCCCACCCCAGAAGCTCGCGATTCCGACCAGCGCAACTGCGAGCAGGCCCTGCGTCGTCGATCGCTCCTGCATCCTGCACTCGCCCGCGCGGTTCAGTTCGCCGGCCGCACGGGCCAACTCACCACCGACGCTGGAGCCGCCGAGCACGCCGCCGGCCAGAAAAGCCATTCCCGCCAGCAATGCGAAGGCGATCAGCAGCTGCACCAGCCAGCCAGCCAAGGTCCATTCCAGAGCGATAGCCACGCCAGCGTGACGGCTGTCAACCAGGACTCGGCTCTGGAAAAACAGCGCCAGCAACCACAGCAAGCTCAGTGCGAGCAGCAGGTACCAGACGGCAAGCTTGTCCGAGCGCTCAAGCGCGCTGCCCAGGCACAGCGCCACAGCGAGCGCGCCGAGCAGCGACCGCAGCCAATTGACCGGGATGATGGCCGCAAGAGCCAGCGCGATCAGCGCACAGACAAAATAACCGGCCGTCGACAGATCGCGGAGAATGCCGAAAAAGAGCAAACCGAGCCCGATCAGGAGCACCACCAATGCCAGATTCTCGAAGAACAGCGGCACTCTTCTGCCGCGCAAGAGCACGCCGGTGGCGATAATGAGCAAGGGCCCGAAGACATAGGGACCGACGTTCCGTTCAAGCGCCGAGCCAAACAGCAGCAGCACGAAAGCCACCAGCGGTATCGCCGCCAGCAGCGCGCCAACAAACGACAGCACGACCAGTGGCCAGGGGTGGCCGCTGTTGGCCGGCGACGCGGCGAGTACCGATGGCGGCAACAGCCCGCGCTCGACGCCGCGCTGCAAGAGCGCCGTCCACGCGTTGCTCATGACCCGTCTTGCCGATCGTCGCCACGGCCAAGGCAGTGCTTGACCGCCACCACCGTCGCCGAGATCAGGCCGGCAGCCAGAAGGCCAAGAAGGAGCAGCACCTCAAGCCGGCCGCCGACGTTTTCGACAAGCCAGCGCGCCAGACCCGCGACCAGCAGCGTATCAAGCGCCAGGGCGACGACGCCAAGCGCCACGGCGTCGACCTTGGGAAACTTGACGAGGGCCCCGGCGGCAAGCGCCAGAAGTAGCAGCGCCGCCGGATAGTGGCTGAGCAGCGAGTTCTGGAAGAGCGCGGCAAGCGCCGTCAGGCCGATACTGATCGCCGCCAGGACGAGAGCAAGCCGGAACGACCAGCTGCCGGCGCCCGTGAAGCGCCGACAGATCGGCAGCGGACTGAGCAGCACGACGAGCGCCAGCGCCAGCAACCAGCCGGCGAAGTAGAGCGAGGCGCTCGCCTCGTCGATCGCCCAGCGCCGTCCGCCTGACGCGTAGGTCCACAAGGCGATGGCGGTCACCGCCACCAGGGCCAGCGGTGCCCAGACGATGTCGCTGCGCGCAACCAGCGCCAGCGGCAAGGCCAGCACCGCCCACAGCGCGAAAAGCTGCCAAGGGTCGGCCCCCGTCTGATAGGTCTGAGCGAAGAAAGCCAGCACCCCGCCCTGCGCGAGAAATGCGAGCAGCAGCAGTGGCGATCCCGCCCTTGGACGCATGCCCGCACCGACGGCGCTGAGCACCACCAGTCCCTCGAGCAAGGCGAACTTGCTGGTCCGCGCCAGCTCATCCCAGTTGGCTGCCAGCCAGAAAATGATACCCAGGCCAAACAGCACCGCCGCCAGGACGCTACAGGCCAGCAGCAGCCAGCGACGAAGGCCGGCCGGTTCGGCGTAGAATCCGGCCAGCTCCCGCAAGGCCATCGTCTGCGCCGGCGACAGGCGATGGCGGGCGGCAAGTTCGTAGAGCGAAATCCTCAGATTCATGACCGCGTCCTCGGCAAGCGTCGCGCCGCAGCGCGGGCGCGGGGAAACGATGGCCAGACCGGCGAACCGCCATGATGACCCGACACCTTCCCGCGTGTATCGTAGCGACCCCGTGCCGAATCAACAACTCGGCGGCGCGGCGGTCGCATCCACGGCTCACGGCGCAGCGGCGGCGACCATCGCCCTCACCCCGTGACCGATCTCACGGAGGATCGGCAAGCGACTCGCTATAATCGGCGCTCACTTGACCAGCGCCTGTCTGACAGGCCGAATGCGCGATACGAAATGGGAAGGCGGCAAGCCTCCCGGTACAGGAGAAAACATGGAAATCAAAAACGAGGTGGTCGCGGTGCTTGACGAGGTCTTGAGCCTCAAGGGCCGCGCCAGCGCCTTCACGCTGGACACGCCACTGCTCGGCGCCATTCCGGAGCTCGACTCGATGGCCGTGGTCGCGCTGATCACGACCCTGGAAGAACGTTTCGGCTTTGTCGTGGACGACGACGAAATCGATGGCACGGTCTTTGCGTCGCTCGGCAGCCTGCTGGACTTCGTGCAGGGCAAACTGGGCGTCTGAGCGCGCCGACCATGTCCTGCGAAGCCTTTTTCCTGCCGAGCACCGCCGGCCAGCGCTTTGCGCTGCTCCACTCGCCAGAGGCGGCGGCAAAAGCGCGTGGCGCGGTGGTCTACGTCCATCCCTTCGGCGAGGAGCTCAACAAGTCGCGACGGATGGCCGCCTTGCAAGCCAGGGCGCTGGCCGGCGCCGGGTACACGGTTCTGCAGATCGATCTCCTCGGTTGCGGCGACAGCTCGGGTGATTTCGGCGACGCCACCTGGGAGGCCTGGCTGAACGACGTCAAGCTCGCCTGCGCCTGGTTACAGGAGCGAACGACAGCACCCCTGTGGTTATGGGGCCTGCGCAGCGGCTGCCTGCTGGTCAACGAGGCGGCACACCGCATGAAAGCACCCGTCAATTTGCTGTTCTGGCAACCGATCGTCTCGGGAAAGCAGTTTCTGCAGCAGTTCCTGCGCCTGAAAGCGGCCTCGGCAATGCTTGCCAACGATGGCAAAGGCGTCGTTGAGCGCCTGCGTGGCCAGCTCCGGCAAGGGGAAGCCGTAGAGGTCGCCGGCTATCTGCTCGCCCCAGCGCTGGCGCATGGTCTCGAACAGGCGGAACTTCTACTACCGCACCGCTCGGGCCGCGTCGAGTGGATCGAAATCTCCGGGCGACCTGATGCCAGCCTGTCGCCGGCGGCCGCGGCGCGGCTCACACAGTGGCAAGCGGCCGGCCAGGAAGCACGCGGCACGGCAGTGAGCGGTCCCGCCTTCTGGCAAACCACCGAGATCAGCGAGTGTCCCGCGCTGCTCGCAGCCAGCCTGCGCGCCCTTGGCGAAGCGGTTCCGGCATGAACATCAGCGAACAGGCCCTGCTCTTCACCTGTGCCGGCGAGCAGCTGCCGGCGATCATTGCCCGACCACAGGCAATGCACTGCGCCAGCCGTCAAACCGCTGCCGGCAGCGACAACGGCTTGACCCTCGACATCGGCGACAGCCACCCCGCAGAGGCCACTGTCGACGACCGCGCAGGTGAACCACGGGCCAGCTGCGGCGTACTGATCATTGTCGGTGGTCCCCAATACCGGGTCGGGAGTCACCGCCAGTTCCTGCTGCTCTCCAGGCGTCTCGCCAGCGCCGGTTATCCAGCGATGCGCTTCGACCACCGCGGCATGGGTGACGCCAGCGGCCGCATGCGCAGCTTTGAAGAGCTGTCGACAGACATCGCAGCGGCCATCGAAGCCTTCCAGCGCAGCTGCCCGACAGTGCAGCAGGTCGTTCTCTTCGGCCTGTGCGACGCCGCTTCGGCCGCCTTGCTGTACGTCCAGAGCAGCCACGATCCGCGCATCGCCGGCCTGGCCCTGCTCAACCCCTGGGTGCGCTCGGAAGCCAGTCTGGCGCAAACCCACATCAAACACTACTATGGCCAGCGCCTGCTGCAAGGCGAGTTCTGGCGCAAACTGCTCAGCGGCCGCATGGAAGTCCTGAAATCGCTGCGCGCCCTGTTGGACAACGCGCTGCTGGCGCGGCGTTCGCGCACACTTGGCAATGCGCCTGCAAAGCGCAGCTTCCAGGTGCGGATGGCAGAAGGCTGGCGGCTGTTTCCCGGAGAGCTGCTGCTGATCCTCAGCGGGCAGGACTACACCGCCAAGGAGTTTCTCGAATTTACCGGCAGCGAGCCGGACTGGTCAGGCCTCGCTGAGGCGACCAAGGTCCGCCGGGTCGATATCGCCGATGCCGATCACACCTTCTCCTCGCAGGCACAGCGCACGCAAGTGGAGGAGGCGACGCTGGCTTGGCTTGCGCGCCTGAAAGGCGTTGCCGAAACAAACCGTCAAGCAACGAGGGATCTTTCGCGTGAGCATACAGAAGAGTAGCTCCTACGGCAGCCGACGCCTCAGTCGCGGCAAAGCCAAAGCCGGCTCGGCACGCTGGTTTCGGCGCTATCGATGGCTGGTCGTGAGCGGTTGGCTCGCCCTTCTGACGGCCGTCGTGTGGACGCTTTTCATGCGCTCGGAGCCGCCGGCGGTGACGACTGGCGCAGCTGCACGGGCCGCGGCTGCGGCAAGCGCCAACGCCAAGGCCGGCAACCTGCCGCCGGTGAACCTGCCGGCCGACGACGCGGTGCACGACAAGCTCACCGAATGGTGGTACTACAGCGGCCACCTGCAGACCAACTCCGGCGAGAAATATTCGTTTCATCTGGCCAGCTTCCTGCGCCGCGGAACGCTGACCCATACCGTATTTCACGGCTCGCTGCTCGACCATCAGACCGAGAAGCGCTACACCGAACAGGCACGTACCGCGGGCAATCCGTCGGATGGTCGCCTGGATGGCTTCAACTTGAGCTTCGGCGACTGGCAACTTCAGGGAGAGCGCGAAAAACACCTGGCGAAAATGGCCGGCAAGGATTTCGCGCTCGATCTGCAATTCGTCGACAAGAACCCGCCGCTCCTGCATCAGGCTCCGGGAACGCCGATCGCCGGCCTGCTCGACTTCGCGGCCGCCGGCAAGAGCTATTACACCTCGCGCCCGCGCATGAGCGTACAAGGAACGCTGACCCTGGACGGCAAGCAGAAGGCTGTGCTCGGCGAGGTCTGGTTCGACCATCAATGGGGCGACTTCGAAGCCGCGGAGCTGCGCTGGAACTGGTTTGCGCTGCAGTTGACCGATGGCGCCGACATCATGATCTTCGAGCTCTTCGATCGTCAGGGCAAACCGGTGCAGCGCATGGGGACCTACGCCAGGAACGGCACGGTCAGCGCGCTCGGCGATGCCGACATTGCGCTCAGTTCCACCGGTAGCTGGAAAAGCCCTTCCTCGGGTGTCAATTATCCGATGGACTGGACCGTGGTCATTCCGTCGAAAGGGCTGCAGCTGCAGGTGGATCCGGTCATCCGCGCGAGCGAGTTCGATTCGCGCACGACGACACTGAACGTCTACTGGGAAGGGGCGATCAAGATCAGTGGCTCGCACAGCGGCGTCGGTTTCATGGAACTGAGCGGCTACGAGCCGGCGAAGCAAGCGCCAGCGCCGAAGCGCGAGAAGCAAAACGATAAACAGCGCTGATCCGAGCGCCAAACTCAAGCATTGCGTTCGAGTCTGCGCACCAGTTCAGCCTTGTTGTTGACCCCCAGCTTGCGAAAGCAATGCGCAATATGATTGCGTACCGTTGCCGGAGAAAGCGACAGACGGGTGGCAATTTCCGAATAGGTCTCACCTGCCGCATAGCGCGTGGCGACCTCGCCTTCCCGCGGCGAAAGCTGCGCCGGCACGCCATCCAGACGCGGGCTGAGGTAGCGCAGCTGACCGCAGGAAGTGACATCCAGACGCAACTCTGA
>LBIU01000241.1 GCA_000987445.1 Candidatus Accumulibacter adiacens
CAGTGCCGGTCGGACCTGCGCCAGCCAGCTTTCCACGCGTTGCCCGGTCAATCCCGGCTGGTTGCTCTGGTCAAGCGCCAGCCCGAGGAAATGCGCGCCATCGACCGACCTGGAGGCGGTGAAATCATAGCCGGTGGTCGGCCAGCGCCCGACGACCTGCGCGCCGCCAGCCAATAGCGTGTCCTGGATCACGGCGATCGAATCGACGAAGGCGCCCGGGTATTGCTTCTGGTCGCCGACACCGTAGATCGCAGCGACCTTGCCGGACAGGTCTGCACCTGCCAGCTGTGGCAGAAAAGCCTGCCAGCTCGGCGGGCAGGCGGCGATCGAGCGGGCTGGCAGTTGGCCGCCGCCGTGGGTCGGGCTGCCGAGGATCAGGGCGTCATAGGCCAGGAAATCGGCCAGCGTTGCCTGTCCGATATCGATCGGAGCGCTGGCTGCGTCACCCAGACTCTTGGCGATGTATTTGGCGACCAGATGCGTGCGGCCGCTCTCGCTACCAAAGAAAATGCCGATCTTCGCCATCCTCGTCACCCCGCCAGGGCCGGTGTGGGCGCCGCCGGCTGGCAGCCAGCGCCGACCAATTGGGCGGCGGCCTCGAGCAGATAGGCCATCGGATCGAGAACGTTCGTCATGTTGATCTCCTTGTAAATGCTTAGCTCTAAGCAAGGAGCATGCCGGGTCCGATGGCCTCCGATTCGGTGCTTTGCCGTTTTCCGGAAGTCGCGACTGCGCGATGATTCCCGCCCAAATGCGCTCGCAGCTACGGCTGCATTCCCGATCCCCGCGCTGCGCCGGTGGCGACGGCGATGTGGGCCAGCAAGGCGTCGTTGAAGTGCAGGCCGCTCAGCTTCTTCGGCGGTGGCGGGATGGGCGGGCCCTCGATGGGCACGGGCTGGATCGCCGGGGAGCGCTCATCGTCGCCGTGTTTTCGCGCCAGCGCGTAGTCGATTTCCTTGCCAACCCATTCCGAATCCGCGGCCGCCTGCGACCAGAAAAGCAGGAAGACGTCGCAGTTGTCGATCTCCCGGTACAAGCCCTTCTCCCAGCGCTCGCCGGGTTCGAGATCGAGGATGTCCTGGAATACGGACATGCCGGCGATGCGGAAGGCCTGCACGCGGCGCAGCACTTCACCGCGATCCTGCGAGGAATACGAGACGAAGGCGCGCCGATAGCTGCGGCCGTCGATCTCGCAGGCATCGGCATCCGGCCGGGGAGCGCCCGCGGCGAGCAGGGCGACCTGGAATCTCAGCGTGCTCTTGGGCATGCCGGCCACCGCGATGCGCAGCGCTCCGATCACTTTCTCGCCCGCTA
>LBIU01000242.1 GCA_000987445.1 Candidatus Accumulibacter adiacens
GCAATCGGCGTGCAGCCGCGAGCGGGCAAGGAGTTGGTCGATGAAACCGATACGCGCCGGGAATGCCTCGAAAAGGCGCATCCACAATTCGAAATCGAAGGCGGTTGCCAGGCTCTCGTCAAGCAGACCGACTTTTTCGAACACTTCCCGTCGCAAGAAGACGCTGGGTTGGCAGATGAAACAACCCTCCTGGAAGGTCTCTGGTGCCACGGGGGGGGGGCGGGTCGGATAGGCCGCCAGCCGCGCCCCTTTCTCATCGACGTGCTCGGCCTCGCCATACACCATGACCATTTCCGGGTGCGAAGCCAGGTAAGCGGCGGCCGTGGCTACCGCCCCGGGCGCATATAGATCGTCCGAATTCAGCCAGCCGACAAGCTCGCCTCGGGCCAGTCGCAGCGCCTTGTTGATCGCGTTGGCCGGCCCTGAATCGCCCTCGGACAGCCAGCGCAACTTGCCCCCAAAAACACCCAGTAGCCGTTCGAGACACGACAAGGTGCCGTCGGTCGAACCACCATCAACGATCAGCAGTTCCAGCTCCGGGTAATCCTGTTCGAGAACGCTCCTCACCGCGGCTTCGATGAAGCGGCCCTGGTTGAAGGACGGCATGACGACCGTGATCAGGGCCGCAGTATCGGTAGTTCCGCTCAAAAAGTTGATTCCATTAGGACTTCCGTGGCAAGGCCACAATAAACGGCGGGCGTCGCGCCGCCATCCGCCGGCCTCAGCCTCGAAATTGTTCCTGGTGGTCAAGAAACCAGCGATACGCGTCGCGCAGCCCGTCTTCCAGCGCAATCGTCGCCATCCATCCGAGCCCCTTGAGCCGCGAGACATCCATCAGCTTGCGGGGCGTCCCGTCCGGCTTGCTGGTATCGAACACCAGGCGGCCGGTGAATCCGGTGACCTTCGCCAAGGTTTGAGCCAACTCGCGAATGGTGCAGTCGACGCCTGTGCCGACGTTGATGTGTGAAAGCATCGTCTGGGTGTTGGCGCGATAGGAGCTATCGGCAAGGTTCATCACGTGAACGCTAGCCGCGGCCATGTCGTCCACGTGCAGGAATTCACGCATCGGGGTACCGGTGCCCCAGATGACCACTTCTTCAGCTCTCGACTGTACGGCCTCGTGAAAGCGCCGCATCATCGCCGGAATGACATGGCTGTTTTCCGGGTGGAAGTTGTCGTTCGGGCCATAGAGATTGGTCGGCATGACCGAGCGGTAATCACGCCCGTACTGGCGATTGTAGCTTTCGCACAGCTTGATGCCGGCGATCTTGGCGATGGCGTAGGGTTCGTTGGTCGGCTCCAGTACCCCGGTCAGCAGTGCATCCTCGCGCATCGGTTGGGCGACGTCGCGCGGATAGATGCACGAGGAACCGAGGAACAGCAGCTTCTGTACACCCGCCCGATGCGCCGCATCGATGACGTTGCACTCCATCATCAGGTTCTCGTAGATGAACTCGGCGGGGTAGCTGTTGTTGGCGAGAATGCCTCCGACCTTGGCAGCTGCAAGATAGACTTGATCGATTCGCTCGTCGGCGAAGAATGCCTGCACCTCGGCCTGGCTGACAAGGTCGAGTTGTGCATGGCTGCGGGTAAGGACCGTGCAATCATCGCGCGTCTGCAACTGCCGAACGATTGCCGATCCCACCATGCCCCGGTGGCCGGCCACGTAGATCCGCAGCGGCGATTGCTTTCGCTCGGCGTCACTCATGGCGATTGAAAGCGGAAAAGCCATGCCGCTTCACCAACTCGTCGCGCTCGGCAGCGCGCAAATCCTCTCGGACCATCTCGGCAACCAACTCGGCAAAGGTCGTGCGCGGTACCCAGCCCAGCTTTTCCCTGGCCTTGGTCGCGTCGCCGAGCAGGGTTTCGACTTCTGTGGGGCGGAAATAGCGTGGATCGACAGCCACGATGCACTTGCCATCGTCGCCGTAGCCTTTCTCGTCGACCCCTTGCCCTTCCCAGCGAATCTTGATTCCCAGTTCGTCGGCCGCCGCGTTGACGAAGTCGCGCACCGAGTACTGGACGCCCGTGGCGATCACGAAATCTTCGGGCGTTTCCTGCTGCAGCATCAGCCACTGCATTTCGACGTAGTCGCGGGCATGGCCCCAGTCGCGCAGCGAATCCATGTTACCCAGGAACAAGCAGTCCTGCAGGCGCAGCTTGATGCGTGCCAGAGCGCGGGTAATCTTGCGCGTGACGAAGGTCTCGCCGCGAATCGGCGATTCGTGGTTGAACAGGATTCCGTTGCAGGCGTACATGCCATACGCCTCGCGATAGTTCACCGTAATCCAGTAGGCGTAGAGCTTGGCCACCGCGTACGGGCTGCGCGGGTAGAACGGTGTGGTTTCTTTTTGCGGGATCTCCTGTACCAAGCCATAGAGCTCGGAGGTGCTGGCCTGATAGAAGCGGGTTTTCTTCTCCAGTCCGAGAATGCGAATGGCTTCGAGAACGCGTAGCGCACCGAGTGCATCGGAATTGGCCGTGTACTCGGGTTCCTCGAACGACACTGCAACATGGCTTTGCGCAGCCAAATTGTAGATCTCGTCGGGTTGCACCTGCTGAATGATTCGTATCAGGCTGGAAGAATCCGTGAGGTCGCCGTGGTGAAGGATGAAGCGCTGGTTCGCTTCGTGTGGATCCTGATAGAGATGGTCGATTCGGTCAGTGTTGAACAGCGATGTGCGCCGCTTGACGCCGTGGACTTCGTATCCTTTGCC
>LBIU01000243.1 GCA_000987445.1 Candidatus Accumulibacter adiacens
GGTCCGCGGCGATCGACGCGAAGCGACCGTCGCGCCATCCCGTCGCCGCCGGCGTCCGCGTGCTCAGAGCTGCTTGACGTCGATGGCCAGGGTCTGGATGCGGTAGGCGATCTGGCGCGGCGTCATGCCCAGGATGCGTGCGGCCTTGGCTTGCACCCAGCCGGCCTGTTCGAGCGCGGCGATCACACGTTCCTTTTCCGAGAGATCGGGGTCATCGACATCGATCGCGGAGCCGGTGCTCGGACTGCGCTCGAAAGCGCTGCCGTGGCGGCCGCGTTGCGGCCGCGCGGCAGGGCGTTCACGGGTACTCGGAAAACGGATCAGGTCGACGTCGATGCGACCGCTTTCGGAGAGCACGGCGGCGCGTTCGAGACAGTTTTCCAGTTCGCGCACGTTGCCGGGCCAGTCGTGATTTGCCAGCCGGCGCTGTGCCATGTCGCTGAGGCTGAGTTTGCGTTTCTGCTCCTGGCCGATCTTGCCGAGGAGATGACGGACGATTTCCGGGATGTCTTCGATCCGTTCACGCAGCGGCGGCAGGAAAATCGGCATCACGTTCAGCCGATAGAACAAATCCTCGCGGAAGTCTCCGCTGTCGACGGCGGTTTCCAGGTCGCGATGGGTAGCGGCGATGACCCGCACGTCGACCTTGATCGTCCGGGCGCCGCCGACGCGCTCGAACTCGCCTTCCTGCAGGATGCGCAGCAGCTTCGCCTGGAACGGGCCCGAGACGTCGCCGATTTCGTCGAGAAATAGGGTGCCGCCGTGTGCCTGCTCGAAGCGTCCCTTGCGCGCTTCGACGGCGCCGGTGAAGGCGCCGCGTTCGTGGCCGAAGAGCTCCGATTCGAGGAGGGTTTCCGGCAACGCCGCGCAGTTGAGACGGATCATGGCGCTGCGCGAGCGCGGCGAGTTGTAGTGGATGGCATTGGCGATCAGCTCCTTGCCGGTGCCCGTTTCGCCGCGAATCAGCACCGTCGTGTTCCACTTGGCGACCAGTCGTGCCTGGTCGAAGACGCGGCGCATGGCCGCCGAACGACCGACCATGCTGTCGAAGCCGAACTGATGGCGGACGGTCCGGCGCAGCAGGTCGCGTTCCTCGACCAGTGTCGACTTGTCATGCGCGACTTCCAGCGACAGGCGCAGGCTCTGGCCGATCAGGTTGGCCACCATTTCGACGAACTGCGCACGTTCCTCGAGCAGTCCGTCGTCCGGCTCTGCCGGCTGTACCGCGAGAACCCCCTGCAGGGTGCCGCCAACCCGGATCGGTACGGCAATGAACGGCAATTCGCCCTGGTAGATGCCGAGCCGGTTGAGAAAGCGCGGCTCGTCGGCAAGGCGGCTGAGCATCACCGTTCGCGGCTTCTCGAGCATCACCCCGAGGATGCCTTCGCCCGGCTGGTACTGCACGCCCTGCACGTCGCCAGCGCCGGCCGGGTGGTGCAAGCGGTGTGCCCTTAGGGTGCCTGATTGCGGGTCGAGGACGCTGATCATGCCGAAAGTCAGTCCGGCCTCGTCGTGCAGGATGCGCAGAACGTCGCGCTGGGTTTCCTTGAAGGCCAGCGAGCGGCTGAGGACGCGACTGACGGCGTAGAAGGCCGCGAGTAGAAGGATGTTCAACTCGTGCGTCCGGCAATAGCCGTTGGCTGGTGGCGAGTCCGCCGCGCGATGGATGGGGTGTTCGTGCATGCTCTTTCCTGTGACGGTCCGGCGCTCAGATCGGGTCGCCGTCGGGCCCATGGGCCGGCTTGCTGTCGAGGCGAAATTCGACGATGGCCGCACAACCGCCGCTCTCGCTTTCATCGATGTCGATGATGCCGGCATGGTCGGCCATGACCTGCTGGGCGCGTGAAAGGCCGGTGCCGATGTGGCCGGCGTTCCTGTTCTTGCCGGTGAAGAACGGTTCGAACGCCTTGTGCCGCTCTTCGGCGGGGATGCCGGGGCCGCTGTCGCTGACGGTAACGACGATGCAGTCGTTGCCGAGCGCACTGATCAGGCTCAGTTCGCGTCGTCGCCAACCCTTGCGGCTCATCGCCTCGATGGCATTGTCGATCAGCGCTTTGAACAGCATGCGCAACTGCAGCGGGCGGCCGATGACCGGCGGCAGCGTCGCTGTCGGCCGCCAGTCGACGACGATGCCGGCACCGAGCAGCCGCGGGGTGCAGATTTCCAGCACGTCGCGCAGGATTTCATTGAGATTGACCGGCACGACGATGTCCCGCGGCGCTTGCGGTATGACCTGCCGCAGCAATTCCAGGTGTTCGCGGCTGGCGGCCAGCGCCTGTTGCAGGACACCGGCGCTGGCCGGGTCGCGTCGTTGCAGGACCGCGGCGGCCGAGGCCATGACGTTCAGCGGTTCTTCCAGGCGGAAGATGGCGGCCGTGAGTCCCTCGCGCATGGCAGCGGTGCGTTCCTCGTCGGCCAGCACGGCCTGCATGGCGGCCGTGCGGGCGCGTTCCTGTTCCTCACGCAGGCTGGTGACGTCGGCAATGACCAGCAGCAGGCCGACCTGACAGCCCTCGCAGAAGTAGCTGTCGGCACAGTCGCTGTGCATTTCCAGTTGCGAAGTGGTGACCGACAGCCACTGGGCGCGCCCGCCTCCCCGGTCGACGCGGGCCTCGCGATTGGCAAAGACGCAGCTCATCGGCCGTTCGGCCAGCAGCTCGCGCCAATTCGGGGCGACGCCGTCGAGCAAGGTGTGCGCGGGTTCGTTGACCTGCAGGGTGGTCAGCAGCTTCTTGTACTCCTGGTTGTCGAGCAGGACGCGGCCGTGCTGATCGAGCAGGGCAAAGGCGACCGGCGCCGCGTCGACCACTGCCTCGATCAGTTTCTTCTGGTTGAGGACCACGCGTTCGAGGCGATGCAACTCGGTGATGTCGCGCTGCATGCCCAGAAGATGTGTCGTTGCGCCGTGGCGATCGACCACCGGCGATATGGTCAGCTCGGCGAGGTACGGCTCGCCGCCTTTTCTGCGGTTGAGCAGTTTTCCCGACCACGGCCGCTGCGCGGCGAGCTCGCGCCACATCGTCTGATAGGTTTCGTCCGGGGTCGTCTCGCCCGAGAGCAGCGATTCGTTCATGCCGATGACCTGCTCCGTGGGGTAGCCGGTGACGCGCGTGAAAGCGGCGTTGGCGAAGAGGATGTTGGCCTTGGGGTCGGTGATCGAAATGGCGAGGTCAGCCTGATCGACCGCCTGGCGGTAGATTTCCGGCGGTAGTTCCCTCGCCTGCTGAACAGCGTGGGCCTTGGCTTGCGGTATAGCCGACATCGAGTGACTCCTCAGGGTGCGTTGGGTGGCGTCGGATGCATGGATACCAAGCACAAGCATTTTTCATGCCGCCGGCCGAATGTGCAGCCGCGGCAGGCCGGACGCTGCGTTCGCGGCAAAGCTGACGAAATTGTCTGTCGGGTTTGCGACATCGGCGCTTGGCGGCGGGCTCCCCTTCCTGGTGCGTACAAGGGAAAAGCGTGCATCGACGAGGGTTTGCGGCTGCCGGCAGCGGATTGCCAGGGTGGTGGCGCAGCTTGGCACGGCTTGTGCACCACCGCAGACAGAACAACCGGAAAGCGCACTGCCATGAGCGAAGTCATCCTGCTGCTGCTGTCTACGGCCCTGGTCAACAACGTGGTGCTGATCAAGTTCCTTGGTCTCTGCCCGGTGATGGGGGTCTCCAAGAGCGTCGACAGCGCTTTCGGCATGGGTCTGGCCACGACCTTCGTCCTGACCCTGGCCGCTGCTGCTTCGTGGATGCTCGACAACTGGCTGCTGCGACCCTTCGGCATGGGCTACCTGCGCATCCTGACGTTCATTCTGGTCATTGCGGCAGTCGTGCAGTTCACCGAGATGTTCATCAGGAAGGCCAGCCCCGGTCTTTACCGGTCGCTGGGGATCTACCTGCCGCTGATCACCACCAACTGCGCCGTGCTCGGTGTCGCCCTGCTCAATGTCGAGCAGCGCTTCAGCCTCTTCAAGAGCCTGCTCTACGGCTTCGGCTCGGCGCTGGGTTTCACGCTCGTGCTGGTCATCTTCGCCGGGCTGCGCGAGCGGGTGGCGCTGGCGCAGGTGCCCGCGGCCTTCGCTGGCGCGCCGATCGCGCTTGTCACCATCAGCCTGCTCGCGCTCGCCTTCATGGGCTTTTCAGGCCTCAACGTCTAACGCCGGTTCAAGGAAATCGTCATGATCGCCATCCTCAGCCTTACCCTTCTCGGCGCCGTTCTCGGTGTCATCCTGGGCATTGCCAACCGCTTGTTGAAAGTTGAAAGCGACCCGCTGGAAGAGGAATTGCTCGCCGTGCTGCCCGGCTCGAACTGCGGCCAGTGCGGTTTCGCAGGCTGTGCGGCGGCGGCCACCGCGATCGCCACCGCCGCGTCGCCTACGTGCTGCTCGTCCGAGGGCACGCCGCTGGCCACTCTGGTTACCTGCTGCCCGCCGGGTGGCAAGGCGCTGGCGGCGACCTTGGCCGGCAAACTGGGCATTACCGTCGATCTTTCCGGTGTCGCTGCCGAGGGCCCAAGAATCGCCATCGTCGCCGAGGAACTGTGCATCGGCTGCTGCCGGTGCAGCAAGGTCTGTCCCACGGACGCCATCCTCGGTGCCTCCCGGCAGATTCACAACGTCCTTCGCGAAGCCTGCACCGGCTGCGAGAACTGTGTCGACAGCTGCCCGACGGAAGCCCTGGTCATGCGCCCGGTACCGATTACCCTGCAGCACTGGGTGATGCCCAGGCCGCTGGCGGCGTGAGCGGATCATGGGAATCATCAAGGCCCTCAGGCACTTCGTTGGTGGCGACTGGGGCGTGCATCCGGCCGACCACAAGCGTCCGGCCGCCGACCTCCCTAGCCGCCGGCTGCCGCTGCCGGAGCGCGTACACCTGATGCTTGCGCAGCACGTCGGCGCGGCAGCGCGGCCGGTGGTTCTGGTCGGGCAGAAGGTCAGGAAGGGCGAATTGATCGCTGCCGCGCACGGCAACATTTCGGCACCGGTGCATGCCTCGACATCGGGAACGATCAGTGCCATCGGCGAGATCACCGCAGCGCATACCTCCGGTTTGCCGGGGATGGCAATTTCGATCGACGCGGATGGAGAAGACGCCTGGATCGAGAGCGATCCGGTCAGTGATCCTTTCGCCCTGTCGCCCGCCGAAATT
>LBIU01000244.1 GCA_000987445.1 Candidatus Accumulibacter adiacens
CTTCTGTTTCTCGACCCACCGTTCGATGCCGGCTGGATCGAGCGTCTGGCCGCGAAGCTGCCGGACATCGTTGCTCCGGACGGCGTCATCTACGCCGAGGCCGAAAGGGCTCTGGAGGGGCTCGGTGACTGGCGCACGGTGCGTAGCGGGCGGGCCGGGCAGGTTTTTTATCACTTGATGAGACGAGGCGAAGCGGATGGCATTGAATAGGCGGATGGCAATCTATGCAGGTACCTTCGATCCGATGACGCGGGGCCACGAGGATCTGGTACGGCGCGCGAGTTGCCTCTTCGACCGGGTGATCGTGGGGATCGCCGAGAGCCAGCCGAAGAGGCCATTCTTCTCGCTGGAAGAGCGGGTCGAGATGGCTCGCGAGCTGTTGATACCCTACCCGAATGCCGAAGTCTGCGGCTTCAACGGCCTACTGATGGATTTCTTGCACGACAAGGGTGCCAAAGTAATCATCCGAGGCCTGCGCGCGGTGTCTGATTTTGACTATGAATTTCAGATGGCGGGGATGAATAGAAACCTCTTCCCGGAGGTGGAAACACTCTTCCTGACCCCGGGCGAGCAGTACATGTTCATTTCGGCGACGATGGTGCGAGAGGTCGCCATGCTCGGTGGCGATGTGAGCAAGTTCGTACAGCCAGCCATCTGTGAACGGCTGGCCAAACGAGTACAAGAAATTTCAACGATCTGAAGGAACAGCAATAATGTCTCTGATTATTACCGATGAATGCATCAACTGCGACGTGTGCGAGCCCGAGTGTCCGAACGAGGCGATCACCCAGGGGGAGGAGATCTACGAGATCGACCCCAGCAAATGCACCGAATGCGTTGGCCACTACGATACGCCGCAGTGCGTCGAAGTGTGCCCCGTTGACTGCATTCCCAAGGATCCGGCCAACCAGGAAGACGAAGATCAGCTGTGGGTCAAATACGAAAAGCTCACCGGCAATCCTGGCCGGCCCTGAACGCCGACCGTCGAAGGCCTCCCGGTCTGGGCCTGGCGACGCAAGCTTGCCGAGAAGCCGTCCCCGTTGCGAGGACGGCTTTTTCTTTCGAGCCTGTGCGGGCGCGCCTCCGGCAGGCAGACGCCTGCTGCAAGCGCTATTCGGGCGTGGCCGCGGCCAGGGTCATTTGCTTGGCCATCGCCAGCTGCTCGCGCAGTTTCTGGCTGGAGGCCTTGAAGCGCGCGAGGCGCGCCTTGTCGAGTGGCGTTGAAATCGGCAAGGCGATGGCCTGCGGGTCGACCGGTTTTTCCTTGACCCGAAACTCGTAGTGCAGATGCGGACCGGTCGCCAAACCGGTTTGGCCAACGTAGCCAATGGTGTCTCCCTGACGCACCTGTGCCCCTTTGCGAATTCCTTTGGCGAAGGCCTTGAGGTGACCGTAGGCTGTGGAATAGTTGCCTTGATGCTTGAGCACGATCAGATTTCCGTAGCCTCTCTGGCGTGCCGCCGTTTCGACCACCCCGTCGGCAACGGCAAGAATTCCGGTCCCTGCGCGCGCCGCGTAATCCACGCCCTTGTGGGCTCGCCAGGTGCGCAATATCGGATGAAAGCGGGCACCGGAAAAGCCCGACGAGATGCGGGAGAACTCTATCGGCGAGCGTAGAAACGCCTTGCGCAGGCTACTGCCGTCGGCCGCGTGGTAGGCGCCCTTGCCCTGTTCTGTCTCAAACCAGTAGGCCTCCAGGACCTTATTGTCATTGACCAGTTCGGCGGCCAGGATGCGTCCGCTACGCACGCTCTGGCCGCGGGAGGTGAAGGTTTCGTACACCAGCGAAAAACGGTCTCCCTTGCGCAGGTCGCGATGGAAATCAACCTCGCTGCCAAAGATTTCGACCATTTGCATGGCGATGGCGTCGGGGATATTGGCCTCGTCGGTGGCGGCGAACAAGGAGTGGCGAATCTCGCCAGACTTGATCACCGTTCTGCCTTCCAGTTGCAGCGGCTGCTCGTTCACGACGAAGCCGTCGCCGTCACGTTCGATGACCAGCATCGCGTCCTTGTTGGGTAGCTCCACATACAGGCTGTGCAGCTCGCCCCAGGCGCCTGCCTTGGCGCTGACGGTGGTGCCGGGTTGCAGGTGGCGCGCCATGGCGCGCGCTTGCCGGTTGCCGCTGATGAACTGTAGCGCTTCGCCGTCGTACACGCCCAGGCGGCTCATCAGGCTGGCGAACGTGTCGCTGCGGCGGACACGCTCTTCGCGCAGAAATATCGGTTTGCCGGTTTCGAGCAGGGTGGTGACTGGCGCCGGCAGTTTCTGGAAGACTGTCGTCAGTTCGAGGCCGGAATTCCTGGCTGGTGGCGCAATGGCGAATGCGGCAACCATGCCGAGCAGTGAAGCGCCACCAATGGCGGCTGCTGCCCAGCGGTGACGACGCAGTCGGTCGATCGTTGGGTGTGAATGCGTTAAAATCCGGCTCTCCTTGCTATCCATGGACTGTCGGCGACAAAATCGCTGCAGTCTAGCAAAAATCCCTCCTCACCAGAAGCTCTCTGGGCAGAAACCATAGAGGTTTGCATGCGCGCTGTTGAACACGACCTGACGCTGATCAAGCGTGGGTGCGACGAGTTGTTGATTGAAACCGAGCTCATCGAGAAGCTGAAAAGCGGCCGTCCATTGCGGATCAAGGCGGGATTCGATCCGACCGCCCCTGATCTCCATCTTGGCCACACGGTGCTGATCAACAAGCTCCGCCATTTTCAGGATCTCGGCCACCACGTGCTGTTCCTGATTGGCGACTTCACCGGCATGATCGGTGATCCGACGGGCAAGAACGTCACCCGGCCACCGCTGTCGCGCGAGCAGATCCTCGAAAACGCCGTGACCTATCAGGAGCAGGTGTTCAAGATCCTCGCTCCCGAGAAAACCGAAATCTGTTTCAACTCCACCTGGTTCGAGCCTTTTGGTGCAGCCGGCATGATTCGTCTGGCCGCGCTGCATACCGTGGCACGCATGCTCGAGCGTGACGATTTTTCCAAACGCTATCGTAGTGGGCAGCCTATCGCCATCCACGAAATGCTCTACCCGCTTTGCCAGGGCTATGATTCGGTGGCCATGAAGGCCGACCTCGAACTCGGCGGCACCGATCAGAAATTCAACCTGCTGGTTGGCCGCGAGTTGCAGAAGCATTTCGGGCAGGCGCCGCAGTGTATCCTGACCATGCCCTTGCTCGAAGGCCTGGACGGTGTCAACAAGATGTCCAAGTCGCTCGGCAACTACGTTGGAATCAACGAGCCGCCGGGCGAGATGTTCGGCAAGCTGATGTCGATCTCCGACGAGCTGATGTGGCGCTACTTCGAGTTGCTGTCGTTTCGCGCTGGCGAGGCGATCGAGGAGATCAAGCGCAGCGTGGCCGACGGACGCAATCCACGCGACGCCAAGGTCCTCCTGGCGCAGGAAATCGTCGAGCGCTTTCATGGCGGCCCCGCTGCCGTGCAGGCGCTCGCTGATTTCGACGCACGTTTCCGGCACGGCGCGATTCCCGACGATATTCCCGAGGTGCGCTTGTCTGGCGGAGATCCGGCGCTGAGCATTGCACAGGTCCTCAAGCAGTCGGGCCTTACGGCAAGTACCTCGGAAGCCCTACGCATGATCGGCCAGGGGGGCGTAAAGGTCGATGGCTGCCGGGTGGACGACAAGCAACTGCTCCTGGCAGCGCACACCAGCTACGTGCTACAGGTGGGCAAGCGCAAGTTCGCGCGGGTAAGCATCGCCTGAGCCCCGTCGAGCGTGCCTTGGCTGGCGCTGTCGGCGGCAATTTGTGAATTGTTCCGGCAAAGGCTTGACGCCCATTTTTGAGCCTGTATAATTCGCCCCTTCGCTGCTGAACACGACAAAA
>LBIU01000245.1 GCA_000987445.1 Candidatus Accumulibacter adiacens
GACGCGAGTGCATCCGCCTACCGAAAACTGCAGGCGCCCGGGCCATCCGGGTGGCCGCAACTTCCGCAGGGCCCGGGCAGCTCCCTGCCACTCGAAGCCGAGCCGCCTGGCGCGGAAAAAGCCGACAGCTTCTTGCGCAACTCACTACTGTGGCAGTCCGGGCACTCCGGCGCAGGCGACGACTGACGGACCAGCTTTTCGAACTCCTTGCCACAGGCCGAGCACGCGTATTCGTAGATGGGCATGATGTCGATCCTTCCGATGAGTTCGAGATGATGCCTGAAAACCGGGCCATTTGCAGGAGGCGTGCACGATCAGGAGCCAGCGGCTGCAGTGAACACGCGGCCATCACCGCCGTTCTCGCCGGCGCTCCGGGCGTCGCGGCGGCCAGAGCACGGTAGGCAGAACTTTCTCGCGGATCGATTGGGGTAGGGAGCAAGCTTCCGTAGAACGAGCAAACCTGAACACGGAGCGGTGTGGGCACTGCTTGCCAGGGCCGGCCAGAAACCGGCGATTGACGGCCGAACTCGGCGCCAGTTATTCTCGTCGGCGGCTGCTTGCATTTCCTATCGTTCCGCGTACGTATGTTTCGCCCCGGATCGGGGCACACAAAGAAAGGAGGGCGACATGCAGCGCTTGACTGGATTCCGATTTGCGAAAGCCCTGGGTCTTGCGGTGACGGCCCTGTTCCTTGGCTTTGGCCTCGGCGCGGCCCAGGCCGGAAGTTCGGGCGCCACCCCGCCGCAGGTGACCGGCAAGCTCGGCTCGCCCAGCGCGGCCACGGCCATCCCGGGCAATCAGCTGCCCGCACCGGCGCCGAAATTCGGCGGCGTGATAAAGGAAACCGTTGATGGATCGAAAGCCTGGTGGCCACCGCGTGTCGTGCCGCCCAAGGGCGCGCCCAACGTCCTGCTGATCCAGATCGACGACTCCGGCTTTGGGACCTCCAGTACTTTCGGCGGTGTGATCCCCAGCCCGACGCTCGACAAGCTCGCTGCCAGCGGCTTGCGCTACACGGCCATGCACAACGCCGCGCTGTGCTCGCCAACGCGTGCCGCGACGATCAGCGGTCGCAATCACCACACGATGGGCTTCGGCGTGATCGCGGAGGCGTCCACCGGCTTCCCGGGCTATGACGCCACCATCACGCCGGACCGCGCGACGGTCGGACGCATCCTCAAGGACAACGGTTTCGCGACCTCGTGGTTCGGCAAGAACCACAACACGCCGGGATGGGTCGCGACCGAGGTCGGGCCATTCGACCAGTGGCCATCGGGTTACGGGTTCGAATACTTCTACGGCTTCCCGGTGGGCGAGACCGACCAGTGGACGCCGTATCTCTTCCGCAACCACACGGCGATCTTCCCCTGGCAGGGCCAGCCCGAGGGTAGCTGGAACCTGACCACCGCGATGGCCAACGAGGCGATCGATTACCTGCGCCGGATCGACGCGACGCACCCCGACAAGCCGTTCCTGCTTTACTACGCGCCGGGAGGCACCCATTCGCCCCACCATCCGACCAAGGAATGGATAGACAAGATCAGCGCCTTGCACCTCTTCGACGGAGGTTGGAACAAGCTGCGCGAGACGATCTTCGCCAACCAGAAGAAGCTCGGTGTGATTCCGGCCGATGCCAAGCTGACGGCCTGGCCCAAGGGCCCGCCGGCCAACCTGAAGCAATGGGACGAGCTGTCGGCCGATGAGAAGAAGCTGTTCATCAAGCAGGCGGATGTCTTCGCCGCCTACCACGCCTACACCGACCATGAGGCCGGCCGCGTGATCGCCGAGATCGAGCGCCAGGGCAAGCTCGACAACACGCTGATCATCTGGCTGCAGGGCGACAACGGCAACAGCGCCGAGGGCACCACGGTCGGAACCCCCAACGACTACGCGGCCTACAATGGCATCGACGTCCCGGTGAAGGATCAGTTGGCGCT
>LBIU01000246.1 GCA_000987445.1 Candidatus Accumulibacter adiacens
TGGTGCCCAGGAAGGGAATCGAACCCCCACACCTTGCGGCGGCAGGACCTAAACCTGCTGCGTCTACCAATTTCGCCACCTGGGCACTGCCAGCCGCCAAGGCAAGCACATCCACGAAGCTGCACGAGAACGCAGCAGCGCCATGGCGACCTGGCAAGCACACCGGCGCGAAGCGCCGGCGCAAGTGCGGCATTCTAACCGCGACCGGCCAACGCTGTCAGCACCCGCGCGCGGAACTGGTCGCCAGGGCAATGCCCGACCGGGCTTTGCGGCAGCGGCGCGTCCTCGCCTCGTCGCCCTGCCGGGGAGCGGCCGACGGACGGGTCGATGGGCGGGCGTGCAAAGTCGGCCTGGCAAGTAGCCACCGATTCAGGCCTATAATTGCCGCCTTTTTTACGATTTCGAGTCCGCCCATGTGGTTCAAGAACCTTTATCTCTACCGCCTCCCGAAGAACTGGGCCATTGACGTTACGGCCCTGGAAGAACAGCTGTCCCGGCTGACGCTGCAAGGCTGCAGTGCGACCGATCCGCGCAGCATGGGCTGGGTAGCGCCGCGCGACGGCGGCACGCTGATCCATTCGGTCAACCAGCAGTGGTTGCTGGCTCTCGGCGTCGAGGAGAAGCTGCTGCCGGCATCGATCGTCAAGCGCTTCGCCAGCGACAAGGCGAAAGCCATCGAGGAGGCCGAAGGGCGCCGTGTGGGCCGCAAGGAAATGCGTGAAATCCAGGAAGAGATGACCCTCGAACTGTTGCCGCGGGCCTTTGTTCGCCAACGCAGCACTTTCGCCTGGATTGACCGCAGCAACGGCTGGCTGGTGATCGACTCGGCGTCGCCGGCGAAAGCCGAGGAGTTTCTCGAACATCTGCGCAAGTCGGTCGACGGCGTGCCGGCCAAGGTACTCAAGGTCATCCAGTCACCGTCGGCGGCGATGACCGGCTGGGTCGCCGGCGGCGAAGCGCCGACGGGCTTCACGCTCGACCAGGATCTCGAACTGCGCTCGGCCGAGAAAGCGACCGTGCGCTACGTCAAGCACAGCCTGGAAGGCGAGGAAATCCGCCAGCACATCGAGGCCGGCAAGGCTGTCACGCGTCTGGCGATGACCTGGAACGACCGCATTTCCTTCGTTCTCGACGACAACCTGCAGATCAAACGACTGGCCTTCCTGGACATTCTCAAGGAACAGGCTGACGGGCAGGCGGACAATGAAGACGAGCGCTTCGACATCGACTTCACGCTGATGAGCGGTGAAGTCGCGCAACTGCTCGACGATCTGCTCGCGGCCCTCGGTGGCGAGCCGGCCGCCGCGGTTTGATGTGAAAGTCGCGCAAGCGACTCAAGAAGCTCACTGCCCGGCGAACGATTCCGGCGTGCAAGCCGGAATCCCCACGGCAAGGGAAGAGGGGCGGTCAGCCGGCAACCAAGGCAGGCGAGCCGGTGGACGCCGAAGGCTCGTGGCAGTGCGTCACCTTCAGCCAGCTCTTGTGGGCATTCAACAGCGCCAGGCTCATTTCCACATAGTCATGTGAAGAAAGCTCGTCCGCGGCGTAGCGCTCGAGCAGTTTCAGCCAGCGACGATGGATGGCGCAGGGCTTGTCCTGATCACCGCCGGCCAGAGGACAATCGGCACAGCGTCGACTCGCGAAGGTGCTGACCGCGTTCTGCTTCTGCCACTGCTGGCGATAGCGCATGGCGTTGGCCTCGACCCACTCCTGAGCTCGGGCGTCGCGCTCGCCGTCGGGAAAGCGCTCGACGTAGGCTTCGACAGCAGCGAGCTGGCGGCGGAAAAACTCGTCGTCCGCGCCGCCTTCAGGCGCGAGATCGCCCAGAAAACGAGCAATCAAGGCCAGGGTTGGATCATCTACGATATACATGGAACTTCTGGACAGCCGTAGTTGGGTGAGCAACAGGTTTTACTATAGCACCATTTTTGGTGCGGTGCACCACCACGGTCCTCGACGATTCAAGCTCGTCCGCGGACAGCGCGCCTGCGCAGCACTTCCTTGCGGCGGCAACGATTGCTGCGACGCCACAGCCATGGCACACGCCATGGGACTAGGGTAAGCCACCCTGCCGCCATCGAGCCCATGCGGCTCACCGCCCTTTGCCGGACCAGCACGAATGCTGCGGCTGCGCTCCGACCGGCGATTGACGGCCTTTGCAGGCGCCTCCTATACTCATGCGGCGGCCAGCGGATGTTCGATGCCGCGACAGCGAAGCGACCTGGCACTTCCTGCGATCGCGGTAGACCGCTTCCTGCGACCGACGTCCCGTCACCGACTGCGTGGAAAGGGTATCGATGAAATCACTGCCAACTGACCCACAGCGCTCGCCGAATCTCCAGCTCTCCCTGTTGCGCATAGGCGTCCCGGTATTTCTGCTGGCGATCGCCTTTTCGGTATTTGCCGTCGAGACGGACGGGGTCGCGCCGTCACCGGACTGGGTGCAGTTGTTGCTGGGGCTTTTCGGTGGGCTGGCGCTGTTTCTCGGCGGCCTGCAGTTGTTGTCGGAGGGGATGAAAAAAGCCGCCGGACAGGCCTTGAAAACCGTGCTCGCCAAGCTCACGACCAACCGTTTCACGGGCGCACTGACCGGCGCATTCGTGACCGGCGTGCTCAACTCCTCGACGGTCACCACCCTGCTCGTGGTCGGCTTCATCAGCGCCGGCTTCATGACCCTGGCGCAGTCGGTCGGAGTGATCATGGGCGCCAACATCGGCAGCACGGTGACCGCGCAGCTGCTCGCCTTCAACCTTTCCGCCTATTCGCTCGGCCCGGTGGCCATCGGCTTTTTCATGATGTTCAGCGCCAAGCGCGAAAAAGTGAAGTACTACGGGATGATGATCATGGGCATCGGCCTGGTCTTCTACGGCATGGGACTGATGAGTAGCGGCATGACGCCGCTGCGCAGCTACGAACCGTTTCTGGTGATCCTGAAAGGACTCGAAAACCCGCTCGCGGGAATTGCCGCCGGCGCGCTATTCACCGCCATTGTGCAGTCCTCTGCGGCGACCGTGGGTATCGCCATCGCCATGGCCAGCGAAGGCTTGCTGGCGCTGCCGGCAGGCATCGCGCTGGCGCTTGGCGCCAACATCGGCACCGCGGCGACGACCGCCTTCATGGGAATTCTGAGCAGCAAGTCGGCGGAAGCAACGCGGGCATCCGTGGTGCACGTGGCTTTCAATGTCCTCGGCACCCTGATCTGGCTGCCGGTGATCTGGCTGCTGGTCGACCTCTCGGTCTGGATTTCTCCGGCCAGCCCGGAGTTGCAGGGAGCCGCCAAGGCGGCGGCCGAAGTCCCGCGACAGATCGCCAACGCCAACACGCTCTTCAACGTACTCAACACGGTACTGTTCATCGGCTTCACCGGCTGGTTCGCCAAGATGGCGGAGCGGCTGGTCCCCGAACGCGAACTGCCGCCGGGAGTGATCGTACAGCCGAAATACCTCGATGATGCGGCGCTCGAGGCACCGTCGGTGGCGCTGCAAGCCGTGCGCCTCGAACTCGGGCGAGTGGGTGAGATCACGCTGAACATGCTGCGCGATGTCGGTCCGGCGCTGCGCGACGGTGATCTGGCGCTGATCGAGGATATCGCCCGTCGCGATGACGAGGTTGACATCCTCGAGGCGGAGATCTTCCGCTATTTGGGAAAGATCCGCATGGCTCACCTGACCCAGGAGGAAAGCGCTGAAATGCAGCAGCTGATGGTGGCGACCGACAATATCGAAAACCTGGCCGACGTCATCGAGACCGATATCGTTGCCTTGTCGCACAAACGCGCGAAGATCAAGGCGGCCTCGGAAGGCGAAACGCAGGCCCTGCTGGTCGAACTGTACTTCTCGACGGTGAAATCGGTCGAGCTGGCGGTGCAGGCGATTCGCGACAATGACCAGCTGGCGGCAGGATCGGTGATGAAGATGAAAGACACCTTCCGCGAACAGAGCGAACGCCTGCTGGAGCGCAAGGCGACCCTGCTGGCCGCCGAAGATCCCGATTACCTCGACCTGGTACGCCTGCAGATGTCTTTCGTTGATCAGATGCGACGGATCTACACGCTCGCCAAACGCATCGCCAAGGTGGCCCTGCCGGCGGCGATCGCGCAGAAGGACTGAGCCAGAGCCGTTCCGGTCGATCGAGAAAACGCTGCGAGCCGCCGCTGGCTGTTCAGAGTTTCAACTCGGCAACCAGCGGCGCGTGATCCGAGCAACGCGCCCACGCCAGGCCGTTGGGAACATGCATGTCAAGGACCTCGAAGCCGCGCACGTAGATGCGGTCGAGGGTCAGCCACGGGGCGAAGCTGGGGAAGGTCCGCGAGACGCCGGCGCCCGGCTGCTTGCCGCTGCGCCAGGTGAGCAACCAGTTGAGCATGGTCTTGGCACGGGTGGTGGAGCGGGCCGCAACGGCGACTTCCTCGACACCGAGACGGGCGCGCAGCAGCCCGTCGACACGCTGCTGCCAGTCGTTGAAGTCCCCGGCAATGATCAGCGGCGCCTCCGGCGGGACTTCGCGCTGCACGAGGTCAGCGAGAAAAGTGGCTTGCCGAACACGGCTGCGCTTGATCAGCCCGAGGTGCAGGCAGATCAGGTGCACCTCGGATCCCTGGCCACGGCCGATGCGCATCACGGCGTGCAGCAGGCCACGCTTTTCGAGCACATGGTCGGAAATGTCGTGGTTGATGAAGTTGACGATGCGGTGCCGCGAAAGGATGGCGTTACCGTGATGCCCGTGCGGGTAGACGGCATTCATGCCGTAGGCGCGATGGGCATAGGCCCCAAAGGAAAGGTACTCGAGCTGAGTTCCCAGCGGCTGGTCGGGGTGGTGCGCCAGACGCTCGTTACGATCCTGGACTTCCTGAAGAAAGACGATATCGGCGTCGATCGCCTGCAGGGCCTGCCGAACGTCATGAATGCGGGGCCGACCACGAATGCCGGTGACGCCTTTATGGATGTTGTAGGTAGCGACTCTGATATTCATGGCCGGGCACGGCCAATACCGGTTTGCAGGGGGGTCAAGGCAGGTACTCGAAGTAGCGATCGGTGAGTGTCGGATCGTCGGAAAGCGCTCGCCCGACGCAAGCCGTTAGGAGGCGACAGCATTGTCGCACCTGCCCCGGGCCGGCGATAGCCTTCAGCCAGGAGCACTCGCGCCGCCCGCGCGACGTCCGGAGCACGGGTTCATCGGTGTCCGCCGCTCGCGCGCTGTGCTTCAGTTCAGATCGATAGCGTGCGGCTTGAGGTCGTCGAGGCTGACGACCAGCAGCGCAGCTTCGTTGGTGGCGTTGAGAACCACCTGGGGTGGCTGGCCGGCGAGCAGCGCTTGCTGCCAGCGGGCGGCACAGAGGCACCAGCGATCGCCGGGCTGCAGACCGGCAAATCCGAATTCCGGCCGCGGCGTCGACAGGTCGTTACCGCTGGCCTTGGAGAAGGCGAGAAACTCCGCCGTGGCGACCACGCAGATGGTGTGATTGCCGAAATCCTCCGCGTTGGTGTTGCAACAGCCGTCGCGGAAAAAACCGGTCATCGGATTCTCGCTGCACGAACCGAGCAGGCCGCCGAGGACGTTGCGCTGCCGTCCGCCGCTGTCGTCGGGCTTCATGCCAGCTCGTCGATCCAGGCCTGCTGGATCGCCTCGAGAATTTTTTCGCCGCAGTGGCGGCTATCGTCTTCGAAGCCGGGCAAGGCGACGACCCAGTTCATCAGGTCAACGAAGTTGATCTTCAGCGGATCAACCTCGGGGTGCGCTTCGACGAGCTCGATGGCCAGCTCGTTGATATCGGTCCATTTCATCGCTTGCCTTCCTTGGTCATGTTGATCGAGTAGCGCGGAATCTCGATGGTCAGCGGCGTTTCATTGATCATTGCCTGACACGACAGGCGCGAATTCGGCTCCAGGCCCCAGGCCTTGTCGAGCAGGTCGTCCTCAACTTCGTCAGAGGGCTCGAGGGCCTCGAAACCTTCCCGAACGATGACATGACAGGTGGTACAGGCGCAGGACATTTCGCAGGCGTGCTCGATGGCAATCCCGTTTTCGAGCAGGTTCTGGCAGAGCGACTCGCCAGTCCTGGCTTCGAACACGGCGCCGTCCGGGCACAGTTCGAGGTGGGGTAGAACGATGATCTGGGTCATGCGGTTTCTCCGCTCTTGCTGGCCGCGGAATCGACCTCGAGCTCCTTGATGTTGCGGCCGGCAAAGGCCCGCCGGATCGACTTGTCCATACGCCGCGCGGCGAAGTCTTTGGTGTCGGCTTCGAGATCGTCCATGGCCAGCATGATCTGGCGGCGGTTGTCGGCAAGCGCCGCGCTCTCGAGCTTGACGATATCTTCCTCGACGCGCGCCAGCTCCGCGGCCGCGAGCAGTTCGCGGTCGGCGGCGAGCGCCGCGCGCACCGCTTCCAGCAGACGTTGCGCATCGACCTGCGATTCCTTCAGCGCGCGCTGCTGCGCGTCGTCCTTGACGTGCGCCATCGAGTCCTTGAGCATGCCGGCGATTTCGTCGTCGGAAAGGCCGTAGGAAGGCTTGACGACGATGCTCGCCTCCACCCCGGAAGCCTGTTCGCGGGCGCTGACCGCCAGCAGGCCGTCGGCGTCCACCTGGAAGGCGACGCGGATGCGCGCCGAACCGGCGACCATCGGCGGGATGCCACGCAGCTCGAAGCGGGCCAGCGAACGGCAATCGCTGACCAACTCGCGCTCCCCCTGGACGACGTGAATGGCCAGCGCCGTCTGGCCGTCACGAAAGGTCGTGAACTCCTGCGCGCGCGCCGTCGGAATCGTCGAGTTGCGCGGAATGATCTTCTCGACCAGGCCGCCCATCGTTTCCAGGCCGAGCGATAGGGGAATCACGTCGAGCAGCAGCCAGTCGTCACCGCCGGCACGGTTGCCGGCCAGCAGGTTGGCTTGGGTCGCTGCGCCAATGGCAACGACCTTGTCGGGGTCGAGATTGTTGAGCGGATCCTGCCGGAAGAACTCACCCACCGCGCGCTGCACCTGTGCCATGCGCGTCGCACCACCGACCATCACCACGCCCTTGATGTCGCTGACCGAAAGGCCGGCATCGCGCAAGGCCTTCTTGACCGGCTGAATGGTCTTGGCGACCAGCGTCTGGCTGATCTCGGCGAAAATCGCCGTGGTCAGCTGCAGGTCCACCCTCTCGCCGCTGCTCAGGCGCGCGCTGATCGCCGCCGCGCCGTGTACGGTGAGATACTCCTTGGCTTCGCGAGCCCGTGCCAGAAGCATGCTGGCGTCCTCGACCGAGAGTGGCTTGAGATCGGCGGCTTCGATGATCCAGCAGAAGATGCGATGATCGAAATCATCCCCACCCAGTGCCGAGTCGCCGCCCGTCGCCAGGACCTCGAAGATTCCCCGCGACAACCTGAGAATCGAAATATCGAAGGTGCCACCGCCGAGGTCATAGACCGCATAGACACCCTCGGCGGCGTTGTCCAGCCCATAGGCAATCGCCGCTGCGGTAGGCTCGTTGAGCAGGCGCAGAACCGGCAATCCGGCGAGCTTGGCCGCATCCTTGGTGGCTTGCCGCTGCGCCTCGTCAAAGTACGCAGGCACGGTGATGACCGCGCCAACGAGCGGGCCGCCCAGCGCAGCCTCGGCACGCAGGCGCAGGGCACGCAGGATGTCGGCGGAGACTTCGACCGGACTCTTCACGCCGGCGACGGTCTGCAGGCGCAGCATCCCCGGACTGTCCTCGAAGACGTAGGGCATGGCCTCGCGATTGGCGATATCGGTGACCCCGCGACCCATGAAGCGCTTGACCGAGCCAATCGTGTTGCGCGGGTCGAGCGCTTGCTGCGCCTGAGCCTCGTAACCGGCTTCGACGCTGCCATCGGCGTGATAGCGAACGACCGAGGGCAGCAGAGGGCGGCCGAGTTCGTCGCGAAGGACGACCGCCAGACCGCTGCGCACGGTCGCCACCAATGAATTGGTCGTCCCGAGGTCGATGCCGACCGCCAGCCGATGCTCGTGCGGCGCGGCTGATTCGCCGGGTTCCGCAATCTGTAATAGGGCCATGAAAAAATTGGGGTCCTGAGACTTGTTGCCGGGGTGAGAATACGGGTTACGACGCAAGCCAAGCCAAGGGGGCGACGCGACTGCCTCGCACTTGTTGTCGGGTGTTTGCTGCCTGCTGCTCAGTCGCCGCTAATCACTCTTCACAGGCGACCATCGCCGCGTCGAGTTCGATGAGCAGCTTCTCGATGAACATCAGGCGCCGGACGCGGTCCGCCGCCTGCTCGAGGTCGCGACGCTCGTCCAGCAGCGCCGCTAGTTCGTCATAGCGCTGGTCGATGTCGTGCCGCAACCGATGGTGGAGATGCTCGAGTTCATGATGCTCACCAGCCGCTCGCGCTTCGGCCACGGCCTCACGCCATTCCATCTGTTCGATCAGAAAGTCAGCCGGCATCAGGACGTTGTTCTCGCTGCCGACCTCGTGCGCGGACAGTTGCAGCAGATATTTTGCCCGCGACAACGGCTTCTTGAGCGTCTGATAGGCTTCGTTGACCCTCGTCGCCCACTGCAGCGAGAGGCGCCGTTCCGCGTCTCCAGCTCTCGCGAAGCGGTCCGGGTGCACCCGCGACTGCATTTCCAGGTAGCGCTGGTCAAGCAGCGTGGAGTCAAGCCGGAAACGGACCGGAAGCTCGAATAGCGAGAAATGGTCGGTGTTGAAATCCATGCTTTTCGGTCAAGACGCTGGTCGGTGCGGGCAGCGGGCAGTCGTCGGCGAAGTCATCAAACCGCCGCCTGCCCGACACCCCGCCGAGTCAAACGTTGAAACTTTCGCCGCAGCCGCAAGCATCCTTGACATTCGGGTTGTTGAACTTGAAGCCTTCGTTGAGACCCTCGCGCGCGTAGTCCAACTCCGTGCCGTCGAGATAGGGCATGCTCTTCGGATCGATCAGCACCCGCACGCCGTGCGACTCGAACTCGACATCGTCCGCCTGCGCACTGTCGGCGAACTCGATCTTGTAGGCCATGCCCGAGCAGCCGCTGGTGCGTACGCCGAGGCGCAGGCCGATGCCCTTGCCACGCTTGATCATGAAATTGGCGACGTGGCTGGCGGCTCGTTCAGAAAGCGTCACTGCCATCAAACCCTCCTGCTGTAAATGCGTTGGCTATTTTTCGTTTACTGGCTTCCGTCCACTGCTGCGGACTCAGCCGGCCGCCTGATCGACGTGCTTTTTCTTGTAGTCGGCGACCGCCGCCTTGATCGCATCCTCGGCGAGGATCGAGCAATGGATCTTCACCGGCGGCAAGGCCAGCTCTTCGGCAATCTGCGTGTTCTTGATGTCCAGCGCCTGCTCGACAGTCTTGCCCTTGACCCACTCGGTGACCAGCGAAGACGAAGCAATCGCCGAACCGCAACCGTAGGTCTTGAACTTGGCGTCTTCGATGACGCCGCCCTTGCCGACCTTGATCTGCAGCTTCATGACGTCACCACAGGCGGGTGCGCCAACCATGCCGGTCGCGACGCCGTCGTCCTCCTTGCCAAAGGAGCCGACGTTACGTGGATTCTCGTAGTGATCCAGAACTTTTACGCTGTATGCCATGATGATTCTCCTTGATACCTGATATGCCTTGTCAATGGGCGGCCCACTGGACCGTACTCAAATCGACGCCTTCCTGGACCATTTCCCACAGTGGCGAAAGCTCGCGTAGCCGACTGATCTTTTCGTGCAGCAGCTTGACCGCGTAGTCAACCTCCTCCTCGGTCGTGAAACGACCAAGAGTGAAGCGGATCGAACTGTGCGCCAGCTCGTCCTCGCGGCCGAGGGCGCGCAGCACATACGAAGGTTCGAGCGAGGCCGAGGTGCAGGCCGATCCGGACGACACCGCCAGATCCTTGACCGCCATCAGCAGCGATTCGCCTTCGACATAGGCAAAACTGATGTTCAGATTGTGCGGCACTCGCTGCTCCATGTCGCCATTGACATAGACCTCGTCGATGTCCGACAGGCCCTTGTAAAGGCGATCACGAAGCATGCGGATGCGCTCGTTCTCGGCGCCCATCTCCAGACGCGCAAGGCGGAAAGCTTCACCCATGCCGACAATCTGATGCGTCGCCAGCGTCCCTGAACGGAAGCCACGCTCATGACCGCCGCCATGCATCTGCGCCGTCAGGCGAATGCGCGGCTTGCGGCGTACATAGAGCGCGCCGATGCCTTTCGGCCCGTAGGTCTTGTGCGCCGAAAAACTCATCAGGTCGACTTTCAGGGTCGCCAGATCGATGACCACCTTGCCGGTCGCCTGCGCCGCATCGACGTGGAAGATGATTCCCTTGGCGCGGCAGATTTCGCCGATTTCAGCGATCGGTTGGATGACGCCGATCTCGTTATTGACCATCATCACCGACACCAGGATGGTGTCCGGGCGCAAGGCGGCCTTGAAGACTTCGAGATCGAGCAGGCCATTGTCCTGGACGTCAAGGTAAGTGACTTCGAAACCGAGCCGTTCCAGATCCCGGCAGGTATCGAGCACAGCCTTGTGCTCGGTCTTCACCGTCACCAGGTGCTTGCCCTTGCCGGCATAGAACTGCGCAGCGCCCTTGAGCGCCAGATTGTTGGACTCGGTGGCACCCGAGGTCCAGACGATTTCCTTGGCGTCGGCATTGACCAGCCTGGCCACTTCCTCGCGCGCTTCTTCGACCGCTGCCTCGACTTCCCAGCCGAAGGCGTGTGACCGCGAGGCTGGATTGCCAAATTTCTCGACCAGATAGGGAATCATCTTTTCGGCAACGCGCGGGTCGACCGGCGTGGTCGCCGAATAATCAAGATAGATAGGCAGTTTCAGCATTGCTCTTGCTCCGATGTGTACAGGTTGCGTGCTACGCGCGACTCTTGACTCTTTATCCTGCTTGTTAGTTCCGCGGTCCGCGGCCTTTTGCTGCTCAGACGGCCATCGCCGTCAGTTGCTGCAGCCTGAGGACGGTGGCCCGCAGCGTCGCCAGAAATCCATCGATCTCGGCCACGCTGTTGGCAGCCCCCAGACTGACCCGCACCGCGCCACGTGCCAGTTCCGCCCCGACCCCCATCGCCCGCAGCACATGCGAGGGTTCCGGGTTGGCGCTCGAACAGGCCGAGCCGCTGGCCAAGGCATAACCGGCGCGGTCGAGGTGGCCAACCAGCGTCTCGCCGTCAAGGTCGGGAAAGGCGAAATAGAGCGTGTTCGGCAAGCGCTCGGCGGCCTGGCCAAAGAGCGTCGCACCGAGGCTGAAAAGCCCGCTCTCGAGCCGCTCGCGCAGGACCAGCAGTCGCGGCGCCACTTCCGCCAGGCGCGCCGAAGCCAATTCACAGGCGACGCCAAAACCGACGATGGCCGCCACATTCTCGGTACCCGAACGCAAACCGCGTTCATGACCGCCACCGGCGATCAGCGGCTCGATGTCCAGTCGCTTGTCGAGCACCAGGGCCGCCGCCCCCTTGGGACCGCCGATCTTGTGTGCCGACAGGCTGAGGGCATTGACGCCAGCTGCATTGAGCTGGCGAAAGTCGACGGGAATCTTGCCCACTGCCTGCACCGCATCGCTATGAAACCAGGCGCCCACCGCTCTGGCCTGTGCCGCCAGCGATGCGATGTCCTGAACGACCCCGGTCTCATTGTTGGCCAGCATGACCGAGACGATGCTCGGCCGCTCGCCGATCAGTGCCCGGTAATCGGCCTCGTCAACCCGCCCGGCGGTGTCCACCGCCAGTTTGTGCAAGGTCCAGCCGCGCTTGCGCAGCTGTTCGGCTGGCCTGATCACGCACGGGTGCTCAATCGCACTGACTGCCAGCAGACCGGGTTTCAGACAGGCCGCAGCCCCCTTGATCAGAAGGTTGTTGGCTTCGGAACCGCCACTGGTAAACACCACCTCGCTGGCATGCGCACCGACCGCCGCCGCCACCTTGCTGCGTGCCTCATCGATCGCTCTCCGTGCCGCCCGGCCGTACTCATGACGACTCGAAGCGTTGCCGCAGAGCCCCGAAAGGTAAGGCAACATCGCGTCCACCACCGCCGGATCGGCGGCTGTGGTTGCGTTGTGGTCGAGATAGACGGGAGTAAACACGGCGCTGCGCGGCCTCTTCCAGTCCTAGCGACCGCCGATGGCGACGACTTTGGCGCGCTGCCGCACGCCCTTGCGCCGCTCGACAGCCTTCCGCCGTTCCTGATGCATGACTGCCACCTCGCCGCCATCCTTACCGCCCTGTTGCGTGACGAGATCGGCCAGCGTCACCGAACTCAGATAATCGAACATCTTGACGTTCAGCGTGGCCCACAGGTCATGGGTCATGCAGCGCTCTTCGTCATGGCAGTTCTCGCGACCACCGCACTGAGTGGCATCCAGCGGCTCATCGACGGCGCGAATGATGTCCGCGACGGTCATCGCGCTGGTTGGCCGCGCGAGGCAATAACCGCCCCCGGGACCACGCACGCTGCCGACCAGCTGATGGCGACGCAACTTGCCGAACAGCTGCTCGAGATACGACAGCGAGATTTTCTGACGCTCGCTGATGCCAGCCAGAGAAACCGGGCCATCGCTACCGCGCAAAGCCAAATCGATCATCGCCGTCACCGCGAAACGTCCTTTGGTTGTCAGTCTCATACTTCCTCCTCCATTGCTACAAATAATAATAATAATTGTTGATCAAATCACTACACTATGCACTATAGTGACCGACCAGCTATTAGTCAACTATTTTACTCAGGTATTGCGGGTCGAACTGATCCGCCGTCGCCAGGTCGCCATTGACGTGCACGCCCGCGTCTTCAAGCTTTTTAAGCAGCAGCTCGAAGCGCCGATCGGCGTCCGCCGCGTGATCGAGCAGGCCATGAATCGCCTTGGCCAGCGGATCATCCTGATTGGCGGCCAGCGCGTACGCCGAGAAGCCCAGTTGCCCTGCCATCTGTTCGCGCTTCTGGTCCTGCTCGTTGTCGATGATTCGCGCCGGGTTACCGACCGCTGTCGCGCCGCTCGGAACGTTCTTGACGACCACCGCATTGGAGCCGACCTTGGCCGACGCACCGACGGTAATCGGTCCGAGCACCTGCGCCCCGGCGCCGATCACCACTCCGTCTTCCAGGGTCGGATGCCGCTTGCCCTTGTTCCACGACGTACCGCCCAGGGTGACACCATGATAGAGGGTGACGTCGTCGCCGATCACCGCCGTTTCACCGATCACTACGCCCATCCCGTGATCGATGAACAGGCGCCGACCGATGCTCGCGCCGGGATGGATTTCGATACCGGTGAAGAAACGTCCGAAGTGCGAAACCAGGCGACCCAGCCAATGCAGCCCGCGTGTCCACAGCCAATGCGCGAGACGATGCATGGTGACGGCATGCACGCCGGGATAGCAGGTGAGAACCTCCCAGAAAGTGCGCGCCGCAGGATCACGGTTGAAAACCGACTGGATGTCTTCGCGAAGACGACTGAACATGAAAGGAAAGCCCTTGAACGATGGCAGCGATTATAACAAATACTGTACTATTTTAGTACACTACTTCCGACAGAAGTTCCCACTTCCCTGCCCAGCGCATCGCCCGCTGCTTCC
>LBIU01000247.1 GCA_000987445.1 Candidatus Accumulibacter adiacens
GCGTCGTAATCTTCGAAGCTGAAGATCGCGCCGTCCTCGTACTTGACCTTGAGCAGATTGCCCGCGAGGTCGTATTCGAGGTACTGGCGTGAGTCGCCACGGGCGTTGGTGTTGCGCGCGATCAGGCCGTAGGCGTCAAACTCGGTGTGATTGCTGCGGCCCCCGGAATCGCCGCTGGTCGTCAGCCGACCCAGGGCATCGAAGTCACTGGTCAGGAAATAGCCGTCGCCCTCCTGCACTCTTCGCACGCGGCCGAGAAGGTCATAGACGACACTCACCTCCTTGCCGTAATGGGTCACTTTCTTCACCAGCCAGCCCATGACGTTCCAGTGCTGCTGTTCCGTCGTGCCACCGACGGTGATCGCGGTGGGCAGGCCCGTTCCGGCGGGATCTCCCGCTCCGCCATAGGTATAGGTGGTCAGGATGCCGTCCGGCGTGCGGTGGCTTTGAAGGCGGCCAAGATCGTCGTAGGCGTACTCCTCGACGGGGAGGAAGTTGGCCTCCTGCAAGTCGAGGTTGCGACTTCGAATGGGCGAATAGGTGACTTTCCTTATTTGCCGGTCAGGATGGTATTCGTAGGTGCGGGTATGGGTGTCTTCGTTGGTGGCCGACTCGATCAGGGCGTCGTTGGTGAGCCGGGTCGAGCGGAAGGCATTGCCTGGCTCGTAGACGGCCAGCGAAAAACGTCCCTTGCCGTGCAGCAGGAGCGCATTGACGAAGCGGATGACAGCGCCGTGCTTGTCTTCCGTTTCGCTTGGCAGCTTGCTTCCGGTGTCGTAGCGAACCCGCTGGAAGAGCTTGAAATCGGGATTGCTCCGGGTGTTCGAATACTCCGTCCGAACGACCGCCTGGAGGCGTGGATCGTAATGGTAGCGCCAGCGGTAGTTGCCCGGCATCAGGACCTGCACTTCCTGTTCCCGACCCGGCTCTTCGGGGACGCGCGGGGCGTATTCGACCCACAGCTCACGCTCGCCGAAGCGAATCTTGCCGGTCCGGCCCCAATAGTGTTCGGCAATCGGTTTCGCCACCGCGCCGAAGTCCTCGCCGAGGTAGTGCTCGAACTCAATGGCGTGTCCGATGGGCGGGGTGATCCTGGTCATCAGCGAATGCTCGCCGTACGCGTAGGCCCACTCGACCGATTCGGGCAGGCGTATGCTTTCAAGCAGCCGATCACGATAGGCGAACTTGAACTGCGCCTGGTTCGGTGCGCTCACGATGTCGAAACGGCCCTTGCCATCGAGCGAAATCGGGATCGCCCGCTGGGCAGAGTCGCGGATCAAGAGTTGGCTGTCCGACCACTCCTGGGTGAGCGCCTGCAACTGGCTTGACTGCGCCATGCGCGCGTCGCCCACTTCCACCAGCCTGCCGCGGCTGTCGAATTTCCAGTACACCCGGCTGGCGTTCTCCAGCGTCCAGGCCTCAGTGGGCGCGTCGTAGCTCAGGACCAGGCCGATCGCTTCGGTCGGGTCGTCGTGAACACACTCGGCCTCGGAGAGCACCACGTAACGCCCTCCGAACTCCTCCTGAAAGACGATGCGATTGCCGTCGTAGTTCAGGACTTCCACGCGTTTCAGCACCCGCGGACGCAAGGGATCGCCCTCGATGTCGAAGAAGACGAACAACTGCATGTCCCAGGCGGCGCTCCAACCGGTTCCCAGGCGTTCGCAGCCGAACTCGCGTTCGAGTTGATCCTGGTCGACGCCGTTCACCTCGCCGTAGCGCGCAATGGCCTCGGAGCGGGTGGCCGCCTTGGAGTTGTAGACCACTGCCGGCGTGAGCACCTGCCCCATGCCCTTCATCGCAAAGAGGATCAGACCGGTGCTTTGATTGCCCTGCGTGAGGTTGAGCTGTTCGAAGTTCGCGAGGGTCAGCATTCCCTGGCAAGCCTGGGCGTTACCGAGGTCACGGGTGCGAAGAATGAGATTGACGATCGGATTCTCCGGCTCGGCATCGCTCTCGGGCGTCGAGATATCGTCGGGGCCATCGTCGGTGACGACAAAGACCCCTGTTCCGGCTGCACCGCCGGGGTCGCCGCTCGCCGGCGGCACGGCGCTGCCCTCCCCCAGGTCGGCGATCGGCGGCGCCAGCGGTTTCACCCGCACGTCGATGATGACCGCGTCGCCTTTCAGCTTCGGCAGATCCAGGTATTGAATGCCGATGATGTGAAATTTCTCGATGACGTTCGAGGAGCGGACCCTGGCGAAGGCCTTGAAGGGAAAATCCGGATCGATGCCAAAACGGAATTCGCGTGAGGAACCGTCGCTGAAGATCGCTTTCCCGCGCATGCTGTCCGCAAAACGGATGGCGGGATCGCAGTCGCAGGTCACCTCGAAGTCCTTGCCGAGCGGGCCACCTTTTTTGTTGCGGACCATGACTTCCGCCCCGGGCTGTTCCCTGACGGTGCGCTCGCGGTAGTAGGGGCGGTGGCGATGGTCTTTACGGTCGTCCGCGTCATAGTCGCCGTTTCGTTCGAGCGTGACCGCGGCTTCGATGTTGAAGATGACCTGGCCGTCAGCCACGTCATAGGTCCAGCTTCCCGCGGCATCGAGCAATGCGTACTTGACCTTGAAGGTGTAGATGCCCGGCGTATCGGTGAGGAAGTCAACGCCCTCCGTCGCCGTCACCGGACCGGGTTTGAACTCGAAGACGGCGCCCTCGGGATGTGCGATGCAACTCCATTCGTAGGTTCCGGTGACACCCATCCACGCCTTGGGTTTGCCGACGGCTTGCAGGCGAATGGTTTCGCCCTGATCGATGCGCCTGACCCCGGGAGGCTCGAGTTCCACGCCAACGCCTGGTCCGGCGTGGGCACAGCAGGGCTGCAGGTAGAGGAGCTGGACGGCCTCCCCCGGCGCGGCCAGGAGACGTCCGTCGGTCTTCCACTGCAGTTCCTTGCCTTCGTAGTCCGGGTGCAGCAGGAAGTAATTCTTGGGGTCCTTCTTGGGCGCCAGGAGCTGTTTCGATTTTTCCTCCAGGTCGACTTTTCGACTCTCGACCGAGGTGACGATCTGGAGGACCTCGACCTTCTTGTCGTCCTCGGCGGCCACCGACCACTTCTCCCGGGCCGGGGCTTTCACGACATGGTTGTCGGTATGGGCGAGCCAGGCGTAATCGACCTCCATGCTCTCCAGGGCATAGCCGAATGCCCGCTCAATCCGTTCATCGGATGCCCGCACCTGCTCCGGCGTGGCGCCGTGGCTCGCGAGGCTTTGCCTGCTTTGCAGCAGACCTTCCAGGATGACTTCCCAATGCGGCTGAAAGCGGACGACGACTTCCAGGGTGTCCGTACCCCAATGGGCGATGTTGTTGCGGGCGCGGACCCGCACGTAGGAGCGGCCAGGGCCGTAGATTTCAGCCTTGCGAACCTCGAAGCGATCATTGTCGAAACGGCCCCACTCATTGCCCGAGCCAGAGAGGGAGACCCTGAAGTCCGGACCGGTCGACACCTCGACTTGCCGGATATCCACCAGGGCGTCTTTCAGCTCCCCGCGAAAACCAAGTTCGAACTTCGCTTTCAGCTTCTGAAAGTCCGTTTCGACGTAGGTATGAACCGGAGGGGTCCGGGCGATGCGGACCTTTGGCGCGGGCTGGATCACCGGCAGCGCCGTGCGCTCGGAGCGCGGCTGATCACGTTCGGTGAAGCGCTGATAAATGACGGAAATCCCCTTGCTGTCGGTGCTACTCATCCCGTCCTTGCTGTAGCGCAGTTCCAGGTCGGTGTTGCCGATACTCTTTCCGACGACCTTGACCGTCTTCTCGTCCTTGGGCCCACGGATCTCGATGATCGTGTCGTCGGCTTCGCTCCAGCGGTAATCGCCGCCCTCGATGTTCGGCTGGCCCGTGTAGCGCTCGACCTTTCCCCTGCGGATGCATTCGCAACCCTGGATTTTGACGGTGAGATCGAGCTGCGGTTGAGCAACGTAGATGCCCGGGAACCCCGGATCGATGATGGGCTTGTCCCCGACTCCCGGCGGAAAGGGCCAGACCCACGGCAAGGGCCAGGGCAGGCCGGTCAGGATGGAAATGCCGGGGAAGGTTCCGATCAGGACCGTCGGTTTGCCTTCGCCGGCTTGGCCGTTGTCTCCGTCCGACGGCGAACGCCCGCCGCCGACGATGACGCCGCCGGGCAGAAAACCCGTCGGACCCGGGTTGTCGGAACCCGTCCAGGGTGCCAGTGGAAGTGGATTGATCCACACCTCGGTGTGCGGTCCACTCCAGTCCGGGGGAACCGGGGGCAGGCGCTCACCCAGGTCGAGCGGCGCCGGTCTTCCCAGCAAGGCTCCGCCAAGGCCACCGCCACGGCAAGTCACACGCACTGCCGGGGCCGCCGGCAGAAGAACGGTCGAGCCGGGGAAAGGGGCCAGGCTGGAGACATGCGCCTTGCGTACCTCGATGCCGTCTTTCGACGGACCCAGAAACACGCTTTCCGCCACCGTCAGGGCCTCGACCCATGAGCCCGCTGCCAAGCGCTCGATCAGCGCGGGCGCGCCGACCGGCGTAAGGAAGACGCCCTCATCCGTGCGAAACCATTTGCCGTCGATCACGTTTGCCGGCAGCGAAGCCGGATCCAGGATTCCCACCGGGGCCCCCGTCGCCAGCCCGTTCACGCCCGGATTCACCAACAGGTCCACGGCACGTTCCAGGCGTCCGATCGCCTTCAGATTGAGGGCGTCTTCATACCTGTGCCGATAGTGCCGCGCCTTGTCTTCGTCGATTTCGATCGAGGAGAGCGTCCCGAAGACGACCGACAGCGGATCGCTCGCCCGGAGGATCTCCTGCCGGTCGGCGCGCAGAACGTCGGTAAGCGCATGTGCCAGGGACTGACGGGCGACACCCGGCGTCAGCGTGGTTTCCGGCTCGAAGAGAAAGCGGATCCGCGCCAGCACTTCGGCGCTCAGGCCCGGTATCTCCAGCAGGGTTTCCAGAGAAGGGATGCCCCCACCGGGAAAACGCTCACGAAGTTCGATGATCGCATCGGCAGGAAGGGCGTCGTTGAGACTTGCGTAGCCGGGTCCCCAGGACGCCAACTCGGCCGTGAGGGTGGCCGCGTCCTGCACGTGATTGAAGAAAAGCAAGGCCTTGTCCGCCGCCGGCAGTTTCGCGACGCTGAAGGCCATGTCGTGAAGGGTGTCGGGACCGATATGCGCGACTTTCAGGAGCTCGTCGGTCTGCCGGAATTCCCCCTCCGGGAGTTCCCGTCTGGTCTCCATCAGGGCCAGTGTTGCCGGGCGCGTGATACCGATTCCCTTGCTGCCGAAGTCGGGATCATCCGTCACCAGCGCGGCCAAGGCAGAGGGATCCTGGACACGGTTGACGAAGGTCAGAAGGATGCGGGTATCACGGGTCGACAGTTTCATGGGGCTCACCTGGGTTGGAAAATCCCACCGCCGCGGCAGTAGCCGATGACGGCGCTTGCGGATCACATCGGGAAACCGTCACGGACACGGAATTCCCCTGAGTGAGAATGCCAAGGGGACGACACCAGGAAAGCCTGCCATCTGCCCGCAGAGGCATCGTTGATTTGCCGGCATGGCGCGGCTTGTTGCCGCCATTTCTTCCCGCGCCGGGGGCAAGCGCGGCGCTTCTTCGAACGCCTGTTCAAAAGCCTCTTCAAGCGCCTGTCGTCAGCCTCTGGCGCTGACGCCGTGCGCAAAGAGAGGGGTAGCCGAGTCTTTCTTCAGCTACGAAAGCAAAGCATGAGCCACCTGCTGGATTCGACTCAACTCCATGTATCGACGCGTGTTTCTGTAAACGCCGAGACGACTTGGCGGCAGAGTGGGTCCGCGGCAACCCGCTGCGGGAGACGACTCACCGCCTTGATCGGCATTGCCGCAGGCTCGCATGCCGCCCCGATTGCGGCCAAGGCAGAGCGTCGGCAGGCGCGCTGCTGCTGACGGGCATTGCGGGGCAATTCTTACCCGGGTGGGTCGGTTTTCCCCCGGATGGCAGCCCGCGACACGTGATCCGAGACAGCACCGTTCCGATCTTGATCGCCAACCGAACGCGCGAATCACGCCCGCTTCTTGCGGTCCGTTACCGCTGGCCTCATTGCGCACGAAGTTGTGCGGCGACAGCAGGCGGCGAAGGCTTGCGGCATTCCTTGCAACGGCCTGGGTGTATGCTACCGACCTCGCCCGCCACCTGCCGCCATAAAACAAGGTAAACCGCCATCACCCGCCAACGCTCATGACTGCATCGATCATCGCTCTGCTGGTCGTCATCGCCACACTTGTGGTGGGGCTGGTATGGCGGCTCGCTTCCCGTCGCCAAAGTCTCCCCTGTCCGGTTTGGCTGCGTTGGCTCGTAGAACTGGACAATCCATTCACCCAGACGAACCGCGCGGCGTTCATTGTCGAGACGCTTGCACTCTCGCCTGGCATGACCGTTCTCGATGCAGGCTGCGGTCCGGGGCGCCTGACGGTTCCTCTGGCCCGAGGCGTTGGCCGATCCGGTTGTGTTGTTGCGTTGGACATCCAGCCGGGAATGCTTGCCCGCGCAAAAACCAAGACGGAGGCTGCCGGTCACACGAACGTGGCGTTTGTCGCTGCCGCTCTCGGTGAAGGCCAGCTCCCCGCCAATCGATTTGATCGCGTGCTCTTGGTCACTGTCCTCGGGGAAATCCCAAATCAGGCTGCGGCGCTCGCCGAACTTGCTGCCGCCCTCAAACCCGGTGGGGTTCTTGCGATTGTCGAACTCGTCTTCGATCCGCACTTTCAGTCGCGCAGTACCGTCACGAGACTCGCCATTTCAACCGGTCTCGCCGAACGGGCGTTCTTCGGCCACCGCTTGGCATATGTCATTCACTTCGAGAAGCCGAATGACGGCTAAGCCTTCGCTGCACGGGACCTGCGACGGCAGGCAGGCTGCGGAATGTGCGGAATTGAAGCGGAATCGCTTCATCGAAGCGGTATGAACGAAGCGATTCGAGGCGTTACTGCCGCCAGGTGGCACGCGTCTCGATCAAGGCAAGTCTCGCGGCCGCGCCCGCCGACAGGGTGGCCCAGGATCGGCGATTGACGGCCGCACGCGGCGTCAGCCATACTTCTGCGCAGGCCGGTTGGCTTTCCTGTCCTATACGCGGCCGCCCGGCTTGCGCAGACACCATGAAGCCATGGGCGCCTCTCGCGAGCGCGCTGAGAGGCGCGCCGGCCGCCGGATCGCCGCGCCATGTTCGCTGCTCCGGTGCGTGACGGCGAGCAACCGACAGTGAGGGGAGATGGAATGAGCAAGCTTGCTCTCTCTCGCAGGCGCGTCTCCGACGGAGTTGCCAGGTCGGCGCACGCCGCGGGCCCGGAGACGACGCCGGCGACGCCGGGCATGCCGCGCTATCTGGAATGTCCCCCCGACGCAGAGACCCAACCGACCGACACGAGCGCAGTGGCCAACGATGCGATCGCCGATCGCGTGATGGCGAATGCGCCGAGCCTGGGGGCACGCGCGCATGCCCCGGCTTTTCCGCAGGCAGGCGGGTCGGGGCCGTCCCACTCCCGAGCCAACCAGACACACCCGGCAGCGGTCGCCCTGCACGGCGTTCGGGCAAAGCTCACCGTCAGTCGCCCGCAGGATCCGGACGAGGAGGAAGCCGACCGCTTGGCGGACCAGGTCATGCGGATGCCGACAGGCGGGCCGCCGGCGACGTCTCCATCATTCGTGCACAGGGCTGGCACGCGGGCGTCGGCGAAGGCGCAGCGCGACACGCGAAGCCCTTCCCCATCACAAGAGCCCACAGCGTCGGGCCCGGCACCGGCTGCCGCCTTCGCCGTCCCGAGCCGGAACAGCGGCCGGGCGTTGAACGCGGGCGTGCGTGACCTGTTCGAGCCACGCTTCGGTCGTGATCTCGGTGACGTTCGCATCCACGACGACGC
>LBIU01000248.1 GCA_000987445.1 Candidatus Accumulibacter adiacens
CCTCCCCGAGCAGCTGCCGCCGCGGCTTTTCGAACATCCGTCGCTGTTCCAGACGCTGGACCGCGAATCCTGGGTCATCGCGCCGCAAAGCATCGCCGGCAGCGCCTTCAACCGCTGGCACGCGCGCGGCGCGCAGAGCATCGCCTATCGCGCCTTGCCCGAGCTCTTCGCCAGTATCTGCGAGCTGAGCCAGGAAAAAGTCAAGCCGCGCTACATCTACGCCTACTATCCGGATCTCGATACCCACTCGCACCGTTACGGGACGGATAGCCGTCAGGCGCAGCAGACGCTGGCCGCATTCGATACCCATTTCAGCGAGCTGCGGCGGCGGCTACGCGGCAGCAATACCTGGCTGCTGGTCACCGCCGACCACGGCTTCATCGACTCTCCGCGCCGACGCGTCATTGACCTCGAAGACCATCCGCGACTCGCCGCGCTGCTGCAACGGCCGCTATGCGGCGAGCGGCGCGCCGCCTATTGCTACGTTGCCGAGGCCAGGCGGCCGGCTTTCGAAACCTACGTCCGCCGCCACCTCGGTCGCGCCTGCCACCTCTACGCCAGCGAACAATTGATCGCCGCCGGCTGGTTCGGTCCGCCTCCCTACCATCGCGCACTGGCGTCGAGAGTGGGCGACTACACCTTGCTGATGAAGGACAACTGGACGATCAAGGACTGGCTGCCCGGCGAACAGCGCTACACCATGCTCGGCGTACACGGCGGCACCAGCAGCAGCGAGATGCGCGTACCCTTGATCGCCGTACGCCTCTAGCGGCAACGAGAAATGCCAGCCACCAGCTACCGTATTCATTCCATCAGGAGGTCCGGAAAATGGCCAACGACAATGCCAAGAGCGCCCAAACCGATCGTCTGATCGCCGACGCGGTGCGCAATCGTCAGAGCCGCGAGGCCGGTTATCGCGAACGGGCGCTGAAAATCTACCCCTGGATCTGCGGCCGATGCAGTCGTGAGTTCGGCCACCACAACCTGCGCGAACTGACGGTCCACCACCGCGACCACAACCACGACAACAACCCTGTCGACGGCAGTAACTGGGAGTTGTTATGCCTGTACTGTCACGACAACGAGCACTCGCGACAGCTCGACGCCGACGCCGCGCGCCAGGCCGGGATCGATTCGTCTGGCGCAAAAACCAAGACCGTGGCGACTGGCCAGCCTTTCGCCAACCTCAAGGATCTCTTGAAACGCAACTAGCCATCGTGCGGCGCCCAGGGTGCGCAATACAGCTGCCCGGCGGCACGCACTAGAGGCGACGGATCTTCTCGAGCAGCGCGGTGGTTGAAGTCTGGTGGATGAACGGCAGCGACAGCACGCGCCCCCCGCAGGCACTCACTTCACGATGACCGACGATCTTCTCGACCGGCCAGTCGCCGCCCTTGACGAGAACCTCGGGTCGGCAATCGAGGATCGGCTGCAGTGGCGTATCCTCGTCGAACCAGGTCACCAGAGTCACCGATTCCAGCGCCGCGATGACCGCCAGCCGATCCGGCAAAGCATTCACCGGCCGCTCGTCGCCTTTGCCGAGGCGCTTGACCGAGGCGTCCGAATTCACCGCCACCAGCAGTGCCGCACCGAGGGCACGGGCCTGGGCGAGCAGCGTCACATGCCCGCGATGCAGGATATCGAAACAGCCATTGGTGAACACCAGCGGCCGCGGCACGGC
>LBIU01000249.1 GCA_000987445.1 Candidatus Accumulibacter adiacens
GCCGCCGGCACGACCACATCGTTCTCGGCGGTAATCGAAAGCAGTGCCGTGGGAAAGAAGTGCGCCACGGAAGCGCTGACGTCTTCAGTGAACAATCCCGCCGGCGAGCCGAGCAGCGCCACGGCAGCGCGCAGGCGACGATCAGTGCTGACCGCACCGTAGGTGATGCAGCCGCCCATCGACACCCCGGCGACGGCGAGTCGCTGCGGGTCGCTCAGGCCGCTGTCGACAAGCGCATCGAGCAGACCGGGAAGCTCGGCGACCGTTCGCGCCACCAGCGTATTGAACAACTGCTGCCTTTGCGCAGGAGGCTGCGCGAACTGTTGCTCGAAATCGAGCAACCGTCGCTGCCCGTGACCCACCGCATCGACGCCGACGGCCAAGAATCCTGCCGCTGCAAAGCGCTGCAGTTCGGGCAGGTGCAACTCCTTGTCCGCGCCAAGCCCGTGAAACCACAGCACGGTCGGCAGCGGCAGCGTAGCGCCGACCGGGCGAACGATCAGCACCGGCACCTCTGCGAACAGCCGACGCTCGGCGGGCGTACTGATCACACTCATCGACCCACCTCGCTGACCTAGTCGGAGGCCGCGTTTTCAGAATCGGCCTGGCCTGCGGCTTGCGCGGCCACCTTGGCGTCTCTCGGCAGGTGTCTTCTCCCAGCGGAATCGATCGAGGAAGCGCCACTCGCGGACGCCCCGCCGGAACCCCTGACCGCAACAGGCACCGCTTGCCCGCCGTCATATTGCGGCACCAGCAGTGCCTCGATTTCCGCGATATCCTTTTCCGAGAGCACCCCGGCAGCGGTTTTCAGAAGCAGGGTGCTGGCGAGAAACTCATAGCGCGCCTGCGCGAGATCGCGCTTGGCAAAGAACATCTGCCGCTCGGCGTCGAGAACATCGGTATTGGTGCGTATTCCGGCCCTCATCCCGCGCTTGGTTCCTTCGACCGCGACGATGCTGGCGTCAACCGCCTTGCGATACGCGGCGACCCTGCCAACCCCCGTCTCGACGGCCAGAAACTGACGCTTGACCTCGACCATGACCTCATTGCTGGCCAGGTCGAGCTCGGCCATCGAGCGCCCGCGATTGGCGATCGCCTGCCCGGTCAGGGCATTCACCCGGCCACCGGCAAACAAAGGGATATTGAGCTGCACACCGACGGTGTTGATCGAACTCTTCTGGTTGAGCGTCGAGATGGTCTCATTCTCGGCCTTCATCGCGCGCGCCACCAGGTCCAGTTGCGGCAGATGGCCAGCGCGCGCCCGTTCGACTTCCAGACCCGCCAGCTCAACGACTTTTCTGCGCGCACGGATCTCGGGGTTATGCTCCTGCGCCAGCGCAGACCATTCGTCGAGTTGGCTCGGCACGATCCCGGTCGGGATGAAATCCGGCCGCAGCACCCACAGATCGCGCATCGGCGCGCCAGTCATGCCTTCCAGGATGCGCCTCGTCACGGCCACCCGGTCGATCGCCTCGGCACGACCGGCGCGGGCAAATTCCAGTCTCGATTCGGCCTCGGCGATCTCGGTAATCGTCCCTTCGCCACCGCGCCGCAGGCGCTCGGCAAGCTCGCGCTGAGCGCCATAGGCGGCAATCTCGGCATCGGCCAGCGTCAGTCGCTCGAGCGCCAGCAGCGCCTCAAAATAGGCAGTCGACACCTTGCTGGCCAGTTCCGCTTCCTTGCGATCGAAGACGGCATTGCTGTAGGCTGCCTGCACGCCCCCTTGTTGATAGCGCACATAGCTCTCGTAGTTGAAGAGCGGCTGGCGCAGCGTAATTGCCGCCTGCTTGTCGTAGTAGTCGAGGTCCTGGGTCACGTCGACAGTTGTCGACTCGCGTTCGCCGGTGTTCTTCGAATAGCTGCCGGTAATCGAAATCGTCGGCAGCAGGCCGGCGCGCCCGATGTCAATCGCGTACTGGCCGGCGTCGCGTTCGAAGCGTGCCGCCTGAAAAGCCGGGTCGTTCTGGCGCCCAGCGCGATAGGCGTCGAGCAACCCCGTGGCGAAAACCCCCGGCGACAGCAGCGCCAGGCTGCAAGCAGTCAGTCTGACGAGGCATTTGCGCATGCTCACTCCTCGGTCAGTGCTGCGTTCATGCGATCGAGCAAGGGCTTGAAAAGATAGTTGAGCATTGTCCGCTCGCCAGTCCTCACGAATACCTCAGCCGGCATTCCGGGTTTGATTTCGTGCGTCTTGAGCTTCTTCATGCCGGCCTCGGTCACCACCACCTTGCCGCGATAGAACGGCGGCAGCTTGCCTTGCGGATCGGTGGTCGCATCGGCGTCGACCTGCACGAACTCGCCGGGTATCTGTGGCGTGGTGCGCTGGTTGAACGCCGGGAAGGTGATGTCGACCGGCAGGCCCAGACGGACCTTGTCGATCAGATCGGTGGGAATCTGGACCTCGATGCGCAAGGGCTCGTTTTTCGGCACGATGTCCATCAAGGGCGTCCCCTGCGCCAGTACGCCACCGACGGTGTGCACGCTGAGGCCGACGACGATACCTTCGCTCGGGGCATGCACGGTGGTGTTCGCCAGTTCGAAAGCCAGGCCTTCGAGGCGACTCTCCAGCGAGCTGGTTTCCTTCTGCACGTCCGCGAGCGCGTTTTCGACCTCCTTGTGGTACTCCTGCTGCCGCGCCACCATGCGCATCCGTGTCTCGCCAATGCTCTGCTGCGCGCGGCCGAGATTGCCGAGGTCCTCGGAAATGGCGCCATGGAGTTGCGCCAGCAGGCGTTCCTGCTCCGACAGCCGATTGCGCGGCAGATAGCCTTCGGCCGCCAGCTCGCGCAAGCCCTTCAGTTCTTCAAGCAGCAGCCGCGACTGTTCCTCTTTCGAGCGCCGCGTCGCCTCGAGTCCCTTGGCATACGATTGCAGGCCTGCCAGCATGTTTTGCATCGCGCCCAGCTCGGCTTGCAGTCCCGCCTGCCGCGAACGCAGCAGCTGCGTTTGCACGGCCATGGCGCTGGCCGCGCGCGGATCGTCCTTGCTCTTCAACAGCGCCTCGGGAAAGACGATCTCCGCCTCCCCGGCCACATCGGCCAGCAGGCGCGCCTCGGTCGCTTTGGCCACCAGCCACTGACTGTGCGTCACCTGGAACTGCGAACGCGCCGTCGTCGGGTCGAGGCGCAACAGGACGTCTCCTTTGCTGACTTCGTCGCCGTCCTTGACCAGGATCGCCTCGACCATCCCCGGCCCCAGATTCTGTACGGTCTTGCGATTTCCCGTGACCACCACCTGCCCGCTCGCCGGTACGCCTTGGTCGAGTGGCGCCAGCGCCGCCCACAACATGAAGCCTCCGAAGCCAAGAATCAGCACCAGCCAGCCGATTCGCGATACGTGGTGATGATTGATGGCGACGCCGCTGGCGCCCGCCTTGGCCGTGTCAACCGAGACATCGGTCAATTCGGTGATCTCGCTGTCGGAAGCATTCTTGCGCTTGAACAAATTCTTTGCCATCGTCCTCTGCCTGGTAAATCAGACGCCGATGACGGGCGTCGATGGAAGCCCACTCGCCGCAGTTGCCGGCGTCGCAGGTCGAGCCGCGCCGGCACGACGCCCGGCCTGCGGCGAAGCGGACGAAGCTGCTGCATTCGCCGCCTGGGGTGCGCTTGACGCATTCGCTGCGTTGGGTGCGTTGGCCGAGCGCATCGCGGCCAGAATCTGGTCGCGTGGGCCGTGCGCCTTCACCGTCCCCTCGTGCAGCACCAGAATACTGTCGGCAACCGCCAGCGTGGTCATCCGGTGGGTGACAATAACCACTGTCCGCTTTTTCGCTTTCAGGCGCCGGAGGGTTTCGGCCAGGGCGGCCTCGCCCAGATCGTCGAGGTTGGAGTTCGGTTCGTCGAGGACGATCAGGGCCGGGTCGCCGTAAAGCGCCCGCGCCAGACCAATGCGCTGCTTCTGGCCGCCCGAGAGCGCACTACCCGCGTCGCCGAGTGGCGTGTCGTAACCGTTCGGCAACAGCAGGATCAAGTCATGCACACCGGCGGCCTGCGCAGCGGCCAGCACCTGGTCCGAATCGACTTCGCCAAAACGGGCGATATTCTCGGCGACCGAGCCGCCAAAGAGCTCGATGTCCTGCGGCAGATAACCCAGATACGGGCCCAGCTCGTCCTTGTTCCACTTGAAGATCTCCGAGCCGTCCAGGCGCACCGATCCCGCCAGAGTCGGCCAGACGCCAACCAGCAATCGCGCCAGGGTCGACTTGCCGGAGGCGCTGGGACCGATCACGGCGACCACCTCGCCGGCCTGCAGCTTGAAGTTCACGTTCCTGAGAATCAGCGTCTTGCTTCCCGGTGCCGCCGTCGCCGCGTTCTCGACGGCCACTTCGCCAAGCGGCCTGGGCAGCGGCATTCCGGCCGTGCGTGCCGGATATACGTTCAGCAGTTCGCTCAGGCGCTGGTAGGCAGCGCGTGCCGAAACCAGCTGTTTCCAGTTGCCGATCAGCGCCTCGACCGGCGCCAGGGCACGACCGACCAGAATCGAACCGGCAATCATCATTCCCGGTGTAATCTCCCCCTCGATGGCCAGCAACGCGCCATAGCCCAGGGCCAGCGATTGCATCGAGATACGCGCAAAACGGGTCAGCGCCGTCAGCATGCCGGCGCGATCACTGGCCAGCGCCTGTTGCTCGAGGAACTTCTGGTGCAACTTGAACCAGCGGCCCCGAATCGCCGGCAGCATGCCCATGGCCTCGATCACTTCGGCATTGCGCAGGTTGTTGTTGGCCTGCGCATTGGCCGCCATCGAGAGCTTTTGCGCCTCGCCCAGAGGGCCCGCCGACACGCGCTCGTTAACCACCGCCAGTGTCAGCAGGACCAGGACGCCGACCAGCGCAAAGACGCCCAGTTCGGTGTGCATCATGAAGATCACGGCCAGATAGATCGGCATCCAGGGCGCATCGGTCAGAGCGACCAGCCCGGCACCGGTCAGGGTCTGCCGCATCGACGCCAGGTCGTGCAGTGCCTGCGCGGGATTCTGCCCTGCCTGGCGGAGGTTGCGTTCGAAAGTCGCGTCGAAGATGCGCTGGTTGATGTCGAGATCGAGGCGAGCGCCGACACGCACCAGAACCATCGACCGGATCCACTCCAGCAGGGACATGAGCGCCAGAAGCCCGAGCGCCATCACGGTCAGCATCAACAAGGTGGTCGGATTGCGGCTGCCGAGCGCGCGATCGTAGAGCTGCAGCATGTAGATCGCCGGCGTCAGCATCAACAGATTGGTGAAGAAGCTGAACGCGCCAACGGTCATGAACGCCTTACGAAACGATAGCAGCAGCCGCTCAAGCTCGGGGCGTTGGGAGGGGTCAGTCATGCGTACTCTTCCTGGGAAACAATGATCCCGGCAAAAAAACGGTCCGGCGCGGCGACCGCGAAGCGATCGCGCGCCGGGACACAGCGCCGGCGGTCAGCGCAATGAAAGGGGTAACTGCGATACACATGCGGCTTTTCCGAGGGGTACGGGGGGTCTGTCACGGCTTCGACGAGCTTGTTGGTGCTCCCTGCTCTTGTTGCTTGTTGTTGCTTCTCGGCATCGAAAGCCATGTTCAGCAGTTGCTCTTGCAGCAGGGATAATGACACAAGGGGCAGGGGTAATCCAGTCCGCAGGCAGCCTCTCCGTGACAAGGGTCACCCTTCTGCACACCTTGCCGATACCGCGCGGCGAATAGGTAGCGCAGCGGGCAGCACAGTACCAAGCAGCCCGGCCCGCGAAGCCAACGCAGGCCGCGCGCGCCTCGCTCCAGCGCGGAGTGAACGGCGAAGCGCTGACCCCACGCAGCAGCCGCTCACCGGAACCGACAGTGCCAGCGCCACACACTGTGACGTAGTTCCTGTGGGACCAGAGCGAGAGTCCCTAGACTACGCTCTGACATCACGCAACCCACGGAGCATGAGTAATGAACAAGCGCCTCACCACTAGCATCGCCGCGGCACTTACCACTCTTGCGCTGGCTACCGCCAGTTCGGGAGCCAATGCCGCCCTGATCCACTGGACCGACTGGACCGGCGGCGACCTTGACGCTGGTTCCGGGTTCAGAGCCCAGGGAACGATCACCACCCCGACCTCAACGGTTACCGTCACGTATACGAACGCCAACGGTATCGCCTTCTATCAGCCGGGCGGCGGTATCGACTATTACACCCGCGGCGAAGGCGCTGCCACCTCGCCTTACACCAGTGCCGCGGTCGATAATCGGCCGACCGGCAGCGACATCATCGCCCTGCGCTACGCAGGCACGCAAAGCCTGCAGTTCTCGCAGGCGATCGCCAACCCGGTGTTCGCCTTCGTCAGCCTGAATGGCAACGGCTACGCCTTCGACCAGGATTTCGACATCCTCAGCTTCGGAGACGCCAGCGACGGCAACACCTGCGGCTATTGGGGCTGCGGCACCTCTTACAAGAACGTCATCGATCTCGGCGGCGGCAATTTCGAATACCAGCTGCTCGGCACCGGCGAACCACACGGCACGCTGCGCTTCCTCGGCGCCTTCGACAATGTCAGCTGGCGCAGCATGAGTAACGAGTACTGGAACGGCTTTACCGTCGGCGTCCAGGGTACGGCCCAGGAAGTTCTCAACGCCACGCCGGAGCCCGCCAGCCTGGCGCTCTTGGGTATCGGCCTGCTGGGCCTGCTTGGCAGTCGTCGCAAGGCATAGTTGCTGTTCGACACAGCGAAAACGGCGGCCGCGGCCGCCGTTTTCGTTTCGTCCGGCATGCTTGCCGATGCTGACTCACAG
>LBIU01000250.1 GCA_000987445.1 Candidatus Accumulibacter adiacens
TCGGGAATCTTGCCGTTGCGGTAGTCGAAGACGGCGCGAATCGGCTTCTCCTTCGCTGTGCGCGCGAGCTTCTTCGCGGGTGCGCTGCCGGCCGCCGCGCTGGACTCGAAGGCCGCTTCGTCGGCCGGTGACGGTAGGCCCAGGAGTTCCGAGGCCGGCGCGGCAGCGTCGGCCGATGCCTTGCGGGCCTCGGCCGTGCGTCGGGCGAGGCTGGCCGCGTCTTCTTCGCTCATGCCTGCGCGCATGAGCGCATCGCGGTAGTCCGTTTCATTGAACGGCGGCGCGGCGCGTGTTCGCCCTGTCGTTGTCGGTTTTCTGCTCATGAATGCCCCTCCTGTCCGCCGACCAGTGCGGCCAGCGCCTGCCGCTCGGCGGCGATTTCTCCGACTTCAAGCTCAACCGCAAGGGCGCGGCTCTCGCTCCAATACTGCCGCAGCAGGGCGGTGCGTTCCCAACGGCTCACGGTGCCGTTCTGCATCGCCTCGGCGACATGCGCCTGGAAGGCGCTGGAGCCGGTCTTGTAGGCGTTCTGCAACTGGCGATAGCCCAGGGCGTCGATTTCCATCGACTGGTAGATCGTGGCGGCTGCGCCGGCCCCCAGGACAAGCAGCAGGGGCACCAGCATGTTGCGGCGCAGCCAGCGTGCGAAGGTCTTCATTGCTCGGTGCCTCCCATGTACGAATTGGCTAGGCCGACCGCGAGCTGTTCCGAGGTTTTGAGGTTCATTTCTTCCAGTCCACGAAGGTAGGGCTTACGACGATGTTCGGCGACACCATCAGGCCGCCCGGCGTGACGTGAACACCAAGCGAGCCGGACACCGGCAGGCCGCCGATGTTGTGCATGCGGTAGCTCGTGCCGCCGTAGTAGTAGGGGCCGCTCGCGCAGCCGCCCAGGGCGGCCAGCAGCAGCGGCAGGATGGCGAGGCGAAGCGTTTTCATCTGTACCCCCTCGGCCGCTACACGTCGGCCTGTTGTTGGTCGGGTTGCCAGCCGGCCATGTTCACCTTGGCCGTGCCGAAGCCGATTTCGCGCAGCAGCTTCAAGGCCGTGCCCGGCTCAACGAACAGGCGCGGCTTGCGGTCGGAGTAGCGCACCAGCACCACGCGCCCGCCCGAGCGGGAATCGGCCACGAGGTAGAAGCCTTTCCCGTGCGCTTCGAGCGTGACGGCGGCAAGGCCGCCCGTCTCGTGCGTGGCGCGGAGCTGTTCAAGGGTCATGCTGTGCATGTTCATCGCGTGGCCCTCACTCGTCCGGGGTGACGTGCTCGATGATGAGGTCGTCCAGCTCGGCGGCGAAGGTGTGCGCGCGACCATCGGCCGCGCTCGCCGCTGCCAGCTCCCAGGCCAGCGGGCCGGCGCTCGGGCTGTTCAAGTTGTCCTCGATCACGCCCAGGCATTCCAGCTTGTGCATGCCGGCGTCCAGCTCCAGCTTGGCGTGCTCGGCGATGAAGTCGGCGAACTTGCCAGCGCCTGCCGGCGTGAAGTCGTGGATTTGCTGATAGGTGTCCATCGGTGTTCCTCCTGGTGATTAGCGACGGGACACGGACACGTCCGCGTCCTCGGGGATGTCGAACTTCGAGAAGGCCGCCGCGCGGGCGGATTCCTCGGTCGTTTCATGGACGGTGCCGAGATAGCGGCCATCCGCGTACACGTTCCATTCCTTCATTGCGTTGCCCTTTCGTTGGTGACGGAAGCATCGAGGCCTGGCGGTGTGTCTGTCGCCAAGCCTCGATGCGGGTTCTTGCCCGCGAAGTAGTCGGGCCGCGCCTCCAGCTCGCGGGCGATCAGCTCGTCGGCGAACAAGGGCGCGGCCTTCTCGACGCGGCGCGCGAGATTGCGGCGGCGTGCCTGCGCCTTGCGCTCGTCGCTCCAGCGGCGGATTTCGGCCGGCTGCGGGAAGTCAACGCACACGGCATAGCCGGTGCCGGGCTTCCAAAGATCGGCCACCACGGGCGGGCACTGGTCGCCGGCCGGAACCTCGGCCGCCGCCAGTTCCAGCGGGCCAGGGCAGGGCTTGTGCGGCAGGCTCCAGCGTAGCGAGTAGCGCCACAAGCCGGCCGGCTTCCTGGTCGTGGTGGACGCGGCCCGCATCATTCGGCCCGCAGCTCGTCAAACCAGCCGGACGCCACGCGCTGGCACTCGCTCACGCTCTCGGCTTCGCCGATAGGGTCGTCCATGTCCTCGGACGCGGCGAGGGTGAAAATCTCGGCCTCGGCGTCGTACTGCGCCCAGGCTTCGCGGCCCAGGTCGCGGTCGGCCAGGACAAGGAAGGGGCGGCCGTTGTGCTTGCTCATGGTCGCCACCTTAGAAGCCCTGCTTCGTCAGCTCGGCGGTCATCGTCTTGGCGACGATGCCGGCCTGTTCGTCGGACAGCGTGCCAGTGATGGCTTGCAGCGCCTGCGCTGCGGCCATCGCCTTGGCGAAGTCGGCGCGCAGCTCGCGCACGGCCTTGGCCTCGCCCGACTCGGCGAAGCGGCGGTAAATGTTGGCCCACTCGCCCCAGGTCGGGGTCATGTCGATGGTTCGCATGGGTAGCTCCTTATCGGCTGGTTTGGCGATCACGTTTAACCGTTCTCGATGTCCAAACTATACCATATTGGCAAATAAAAAAGGGGAAACGTGGAACGAAAGGGCAAAATTTTTTTGCCCTGTCTTGGTGACGCGGCCGAGCTGGCCAGGAGCTGCGGCCGTCACCATGTCGCGGTCAGGCGTACCACGTCACGGGGCGCGGCGTGCCGTCCCACTTCGACAGCTCGCCCAGGGTGTGCCAGCCGGTCGCGCGGCGGGTCTTTTCCTTCGCGCCCTGGACGTACTGGCCGGGCTTCGGTGTGCTCTTGCCGGTCATGCTGCCCGGCGCGCTCTCGATCCGGTCGGCCTCCAGCTCGCGCACCGTCGCCGAGCGGCCGGACGGCACGCGCACCACTTCGTAGAACGTGACGTTCGTCTGTTCGTAGCCCCACACCGAATAAACGATGTCGCCCACGGCCAGCCCGTGGCCGGCCTGCTGCCGTTCGCGCTTGCGCGTCTCGATGCCTTCCTCGTACTCCACGAACGACGCCAGCGAACGGTCGCGGGCCTCGGCGCTGCCGAACGCCAGGAAGCGCGCGGGCTTCGACTGGCGGCCCTTGTAGGCCAGCAGCGCGGGGCCGCGCTTGCTCTCGTAGCAGTAGGCCACCACGGCGGCGGCGGGGAATTCGCGGGTTTCGGCGTTCTCGGGGATGAATCGGGCCATGTTGTGCGCTCCTGGTCGTGTCGGGTAGCGGGTGCCCTCCTCGGGCACCCTGCGGGGTTAGTCTTCGTTCGGCAGGCCGATGGTGATAACCGGCTCGGCGGCATCGCCGGGGCCGATGTGCATCGCCAGCGCCACGCGGCGCGGCCGGATGCCTCGGCCCTGCACCGGCACGCGGTACAGCTCGAACACGCGGCGGGGTTGGTCGCCGCGCACGCGGGCGGCGAGGCGGGCCATATAAATCACGTCCCAAAGGCGGCCGGCTTCGTCCTGGATCGTGGCCTTGCGCTTGTCGGTTTCGGCCGTCCACTCGACGCAATCGGCCCAGGCCGCGCGGGTGATGGCGACGGGCACCGTAAAGCCGGCCTCGCG
>LBIU01000251.1 GCA_000987445.1 Candidatus Accumulibacter adiacens
CCGTCGTCAGCCATGGCAACAGCGCCGCTGCCGCTTCCTCGGCGCCCGATGGCTCTGGGGTCGGTGGAGCGCTTTGATTCCACAAGGCTTCAAGCGCTGGCTGCAGAAGGCCGGAGAGCAGATCGGCCTCTCTGACTTCCCTGCAGCGACCGTGGACCTGCAGCCAATCGATCAAGAAATCCTGCTCCGGCCAGTCCTTGCGGCGCGGGTAGAGCAGTGGCGTGCCGTTGCAGGCGGCTTCCGCAAAGATGCCGTAGCCGGGTTTGGTGAGCACGGCGTCGGCCGCCCGCACGAGATCGGCCATCGAGTGACCCAGAGGCTCGAAATCGCTGACACCTGGGTGTTTGACCTGCCAGGCTTGCGGAACGAGCCAGCGGACGCCGGGAATCGCTGGCCAGGCATCGATGGGCAGTTTTTTTTCGAAGCCGCCAAAGGCGATCAGGACCAGGCGCTCTTTGCCGCTACAGTCGAGTTGTGCGCACAGGGCCTGCCGGCAGTCTCTGCCCAGCGCGGCAATCGGGCCGACGGGACGCAGTCGGGGCAGGTCGGCCATGGCCATGCCGGGTGTTACGCGCAGGAAGCATTCGGCGCTGTTGTAGGCGCCGAGCATCTGGCGATGAATCGCCGCTGCCCAGCCCTCTTTGCCGAAGAAGTGGGCAAAGAGCTCGGCCCAGTTGAGCGAGCACATGGATACCGACGGGATGCCGGCGTGCGCGGCGCCGGCCAGCGGTAGGTAGGCGACGTCACTGAACACCAGATTCGGCTGCAGTTCGCGGAACAGACGTGCGTCGCGCTCGACCAGACTTGGCCAGTCCGCGTGCTGACGGCGATAGGCCAGTGCTGTTGCCGCCAAGTCGAGGCGGACGGCATCGTGCATCACGTAGCCGAAGTCACTGCTTGCTTGCAGGTGGGTGAAATCGGACGCCACCCGGGCCCGCAGCTGGGCGGTCGGCAAACCGCTACGGATGGTCAGGCGCAGTTCCGGCAGGCGTCTGGTCAGCGCGTTGAGCATCGGCGCGACCTGTGCCATATGGCCGAAACCGTGTGCCGAGATGTCGACGAAGAGGTGTGCGGGCGGATTCATCGGCGGTCGGGCGATCAGACGAAGCGCGCCAGCATGGCGCCGGGCAAACTGGCGACTGCGCACAACTCGGCCGGCAGCGGCATCCACACCTTGTGGCCGTTGCCCGGAGCGACGGCGATTTCGGCGCCGTCAAGATTTTCCATCCGCTCCACGGCGATGAGGCGATTGCCCGAGGGGTGGATGATTTCCAGCCGGTCGCCGACCGAGATGCGGTTCTTGATATCGATCAGTGCCAGCGAGCGGGTCGCGTCCCAGCCGATGACGTCGCCAACGTAGAGGCTGCGCCCTGACTCCGAGTGGCCGCGCAGGTAGTTCTGCCTCTCGTGATCATGGTGGCGCTGGAAGAAGCCGTCGGTGTAGCCGCGATTGGCCAGGCCGTCCAATTCGCCAAGCAGGCGGGGGTCGAAAGGGCGGCCGGCAGCGGCGTCGTCGATGGCACGGCGATAGACCTGCGTGGTGCGCGCGACGTAGTACGGCGACTTGGTACGCCCCTCGATCTTCAAGGAATCGACGCCGATCTCGGTCAGGCGGCGGACATGCTCGACCGCCCGCAGATCCTTGGAGTTCATGATGTAGGTGCCGTGCTCGTCCTCGTCGATCGGCATCAGCTCGCCGGGGCGTTCCTTTTCTTCGAGCAGCCATTCCCCGCCGCTGCTGCTGCTCGCATCCGTGGCTGCCCCGCTTCCCGCGTGGCAGGCGCCTTCCGTCGCCGTGCCCGCTTCGCCGTCCGCCGGCTTCAGCCTGTAGTCCCAGCGACAGGAGTTGGTGCACGTGCCCTGGTTGGGGTCGCGATGGTTGAAGTAGCCGGACAGCAGGCAACGGCCGGAGTAGGCGATGCACAGCGCGCCATGGACGAAGACTTCGAGTTCCATCTCCGGGCATTCCTGGCGAATCTCGGCGACTTCGTCAAGCGACAGTTCGCGCGACAGGATGATGCGGCTGATCCCCAGCTTGCGCCAGAAACGTACCGCCGCGAAGTTGACCGTATTGGCCTGCACCGAGAGATGTACCGGCATTTCCGGCCAGGTCTCGCGGACCATGTCGATCAGTCCCGGGTCGGCCATGATCAGCGCATCCGGCTTGAGCGCCACCACCGGTGCCATGTCGGCCAGATAGCTGCGCACCTTGCGGTTGTGTGGCAGGACGTTGCTGACCACGTACAGCTTCTTGCCGGCAGCGTGCGCTTCGTCGATCGAAGCGGCCAGCTTGTCGAGGTCACCAAAGGCGTTGTTGCGCACGCGCAGGCTGTAGCGCGGCTGGCCGGCGTAGACGGCATCGGCACCATAGGCGAAGGCCGTGCGCAGCATCGCTGGTGAACCAGCAGGCGCGAGCAACTCGGGACAGGTCGCCGTGGCGGGCGAAGCAGAGAGCGAGGCAGAGATGGCAGGAATCCGGCGAGGGGGCGTAGCAGGGGACTAAGAGTAGAATGCGGCGAATCGCGATTCTAACCGCATTTCTCCCCCCATTCCCCAGAGCACCAGCCCATGTCCGAAGAGATTCTGATCAATTTCACCCCGCAGGAAACGCGCGTTGCCGTCATGTATCAGGGCGCCGTGCAGGAGTTGCACATCGAACGCTGCGCCAGTCGTGGCTTCGTCGGCAACGTCTATGTCGGGCGCATCGTGCGCATTCTGCCGGGAATGCAGTCGGCGTTCATCGAGATCGGCCTCGACCGCACCGCTTTCCTGCACGTCGCCGATATCCGCGAACCGCGACCGAACGACGAACCGCTGCGGCCGATCGAGCGGCTGCTGTTCGAAGGCCAGACCATTCTCGTGCAGGTAATCAAGGACCCGATGGGCAGCAAAGGGGCGCGCTTGTCCACGCAGGTGTCGATTGCCGGGCGGATGCTGGTCTATCTGCCGCAGGACAAGCACATCGGCATTTCTCAGCG
>LBIU01000252.1 GCA_000987445.1 Candidatus Accumulibacter adiacens
TTTTTCGGGGAGCTACGGCTCCCCATTTTTTTGGCGCGCCAGCAACAATTGTTGCTGGCGCGCCACTATCCGAGAATTGGCCTAAATAAAACCCTATACAGCCCTATTTATTAATGTTTTTTCCTATAATAGCCACGAGACCACTGGGAACTCGAAATGGCAGAGGAAAGCGACCTCGAAAAAACCGAAGCAGCATCGGCAAGGCGCCTTGAGCAGGCACGTGAGGAGGGGCAGGTTCCTCGCTCGCGCGAGATCGGCACGTTTCTCATTCTGATGGTCGGCGCGGTGGCCTTCTGGCTGATGGGGCCGTGGATGATCGGGCGGATTGCCGCTTTCTTTCGCCGCGGTCTGGTGCTCGATCACGGCCTGGCCACTGAACCGACACTGATGCTGGTGCGCCTGGCGGATATCGCGCTCGACGCCCTGCTCTCCTTCGCACCGCTGTTCGCGGCGCTGATCCTTGCCGCGCTGCTGTCACCGTTCTTCCTCGGCAGCTGGAACTTCTCTCCGAAAGCGCTGCAGCCTGACCTGAGTCGTCTCAATCTGCTCAAGGGCCTGGGGCGCGTGCTCTCGTGGAACGGCCTGGTGGAACTGGTCAAGGCGGTGGCCAAGTCGTCGCTGGTGGGGGGGGTCGCTGTCCTGGTGCTGTGGAGCGAGAGTGGCGACTTGCTGGCGATGTTCGCGCAATCGATCGAAGTTTCCCTGGCCAGCGCGGGCCATTTGCTGAGCTTCAGTTTTCTGGCCATCGTTTCGGCGATGCTGTTGATCGTTGCCGTGGACGTGCCTTTCCAGATCTGGCAATACCACGACAAGCTGAAGATGACGCGTGCGGAAGTCAAGAAGGAAGGCAAGGAGCTGGAAGGCAATCCCGAAGTCAAGAGTCGCATTCGTCAGCTGCAGCGCGAGGCGGCCCGCAAGCGCATGATGTCGGCGGTGCCGACGGCCGACGTGATCGTCACCAACCCAAGTCATTACGCGGTGGCGCTGGCCTACAAGACCGGCATGGGCGCGCCGAAGCTGCTGGCCAAGGGAATGGGCGAGGTGGCGCTCAAGATTCGCGAAATCGGCACCGAGAACGCGGTGCCGACGGTCGAGGCTGCACCGCTGGCACGCGCGCTGTATCGTCACGGCGAACTCGACCAGGAGATCCCAGCGGCCCTCTACGCGGCGGTCGCCGAGGTCCTGGCCTACGTCTATCAGCTGAGCAGCTGGCGCGCCGCGGGTGGCGTCTATCCGCTGCCGCCGCAAGACATCGCTGTTCCGGCCGAGCTTGTCCCGGAGGTCGCGCATGGCCAGTAGCGCCGGGGCGATCGTGCTGCAGGATTTCTTCGCCCGTTTCGGGCAGCGGCAGCTGGCCGGTCCGGTGCTGATCCTGGCGATTCTGGCGATGATGGTCCTGCCTCTGCCGCCCTTCGCGCTGGATCTGTTCTTTACTTTCAATATCGCCATTTCGGTGATCGTCATGCTGGTCGCGATGAGCGTGCTGAAGCCGCTGGATTTCTCCGTTTTTCCGACCGTGCTGCTGGTCACCACCCTCCTGCGCCTGTCACTGAACGTCGCCTCGACGCGCATCGTGCTGCTCGAAGGGCATACCGGGCCGGGTGCCGCGGGACAGGTCATCGAAGCCTTCGGGCATTTCCTGGTCGGCGGCAACTATGCTGTCGGCCTGGTGGTGTTTACGATCCTGGTGATCATCAACTTCGTGGTCATCACCAAGGGTGCCGGCCGGGTCGCCGAAGTGGCGGCGCGCTTCACGCTGGACGCCATGCCCGGCAAGCAGATGGCCATCGACGCCGATCTCAATGCCGGCTTGATCGGCGAGGACGAGGCGCGCAAGCGTCGCGCGACGATCGCCCAGGAAGCGGA
>LBIU01000253.1 GCA_000987445.1 Candidatus Accumulibacter adiacens
GACTCCTTCTCCATGATGCAGCTGGTGATGCAGCTGGAAGAAGCCTTTGGGCTCGACTTCTCGACGGTCGACTTCGACGTCAGCCTGATTGATTCGCTCGACGAAATCGCCGCCTTCGTCGACGCCAATGCCAGTGCTTGATTCCGGAATGCAGCTCGGCGCACAGAAGCTCGACGACAGCGCGCTTTCGGCATGAGCGTTGCACCGGGCCGCTCGGTTCTGCGCAATTTCCTGGCCATCGACGAACGCCAGCAGCTGGTCGCACTGGCGCAGACGGTGCGCGGCCGGGTGCTGCTGTTCGTCGTCGCCGTGTTGGCGGTGTCGACCTACAACGCCTGGTGGGAAGCCGCTTTCGTGGTCGCGGCGGCGATGGCCTTTGCCTACTTGGAAAAGCAGCGCCATCTGATCCTCTTTGCCGCCACCTACGCGATGGCGTTTTCCGCCTTCTGGCTCTCGGAAACGGCGATCGAGGAAAACATCGCCGTGGTTGCCGCGCAGGAAGCCATCGGCCATGTGTCCATCTTGCTGCTTGCCCATCTGGCGCTGATCACGTTCATGATCTTCTCGTGGTCGGCGTTGATGGTCGTCCGCAAGCACAAGAGTTTCATTCTGGCGCGGCGACCCGTGATTGCCTTGCTGGCCATCTACGTCGTTTTTTGCGGGCTGACCTCGCTGGACCTGCTTCATGGCCTGCCGCGGCTGGCACTGTGGTCGTTCCTGAGCGTGTATACGCCGTATATCTGGTTCCTGGCCTATGCCCTCGTCGACCAGCGCGCCCGCGACCGTAGCCCGGACATTTTTCAACTCGGCACTTTCCATCCCTTCTGGGGCGGTCCTTCGTCGATTCCCTTTGGCAAGGGCGCAGGCTTCCTGCGCAAGACCCTGTCGAAAACCCCGGCAGATCTGGCGGTCACGCAAATCAAGGGGGTCAAGTTGCTGCTCTGGTCGAACCTCTTGCTGGCCATAAAGATGGTGCTGACCTGGCTTTGCGAAGAGCAGTTGAACATCCCCAGCGTCGAACTGGCCGTAGGCGCCTACCTCGATGGCCAAGGCTTCCCGATCGCGCTTGGCTGGTCGGCGCTGCTCTGGTCTACCGCCAAGTTCTGTTTGCGGACCGCGTATTGGGGACATCTCTTCATCGGCGGCGCACGGCTTGCCGGCTTCCGCTTGCCGCGCGCCACCTGGCGCCCCCTCGAAGCGCAGACCCTGATCGAGTACTTCAATCGCTTTTCCTACTACTTCAAGGAGTTGCTGGTCGATTTTTTCTTTGTCCCGACTTTCTTCCGGGTCTTTCGCAAGCATCCCCGCCTGCGCATGTTTTTCGCCACCTTCATGGCCGCCGGCGTTGGCAATGCGATTTTTCATTTCGTCCGCGAAGTCGACCTGCTCGCGACAATGGGCGTGGCCGCGTCGATCGAGTCGTTCACCTGTTACCTGTTTTATTGCGTCGTTCTGGCGACCGGTATCGGGATTTCTCAGGTGCGCGCGAACGCCGGCTACCGCCCCTCGCCGACGCTCGCCGGAAGGCTGTGGTCCTTCCTGACCGTCTGGGGCTTCGTCGTTTGCCTGCACGTCTTCAGCGATGAATCGCGCAGCCACACGCTGCTCGAACGTTCCAGCTTCCTGGCCAGTCTTTTCGGCGTCGGTTGACGGAGGTGTCGGGCCAGCGCCTGCGCGCGGCGTGGCGGACGCGACTCAGCGGCTGTAAGGGACGGTGAAGCTGAAGGTGGCGCCATCCGGCGGCGCACCGTCCACCCAGATGCGTCCGCCGAGATGATCGACAATGCGCCGGCAGATCGCCAGTCCGAGTCCCGTACCGGCGGGGTGGGTCGTGTTCGCGCCGACGATCTGGCGGAACTCCTCGAAGACTTCGTCGTGTTTCTCGGCGGGAATGCCCGGACCGTTGTCGGCGACGGAGATTCTTGCTTCGCTCGCCAAGCAATCAAGGCGTACGCGAACGCGACCGCTGTTCTCGGGGGCGAACTTCCAGGCATTGGACAGCAGATTGATGATCACCTGCGTCAGGCGATCGCGGTCGCCGGCAATGTGCGGGGCGGTTTGCGCGGGTAGGGTCAGTTCGAGCGCGACCTGCTTCTCGGCGAACATCGGGGTCATCGAAGTGACCGCCGACTGCAGCAGTTCCGCGGCATCCAGATCTTCGATCGACCAATCCATGCGCCCGGCTTCGATCTTGGCGAAATCGAGCAAGTCGTTGAGCATGCGTACCAGGCGCAGGCACTCGCTATTGATGATGCCGAGAAATTCCTGTTGCTGTTCGGCGTCGATCCCGGCATTGTCGCTGAGGATCTCGGCGAACGAGCGAATCGAGGTCAGCGGGGTGCGCAGATCGTGGGTGACCATGTTGAGAAACGCCGACTTGGCCTGGTTGGCGGCCTCGGCTTTCTGTTTCGCAGCCTGCAGGTTTTCTTCCCAGGTCTTGCGCTCGGTGACGTCGCTGTAGGTGGTCACGAAGCCGCCGTTCGGCAACGGCGTACCGCAAACTTCGAGGACCGTGCCATTCGGTCGCACGCGTTCGAAGCAATGCGCCTCGGCCTTCCTCGCCAGGGCGATGCGCTCCTTGACCTGTTCCTCGATGTCGCCCGGACCGTAATCGCCGCGCTCGGCGTTGAAGCGGAAAAGGTCGGCCAGCGGCCGGCCGATGCTTCCCAACTCCTCGGGAAAGCCGAGCAGTTCGAGAAAGCGCCGGTTGCAGGCCACCAGACGCAGCTCGCTGTCGAAAATGCTGAAACCCTGCGCCAGGTACTCGAGTCCGCCGACGATCAGATCGACACGGCTTGTTTCCTCAGCTTTGGCTGGTGGCACGTCTATGGCTCCTTGCTCCTGTGATGCACACTGACCCGGTCTGCCGACGGAAGGGGTGAGGCTGATATGACTCAATGCTAGATCCCGTCGGGTCGCATCCGCTTGATGTACATCAAGCGCCCGGGATGCCTCCGGCCCTGCCGTCGCCGCCCGCGTCTCGATGCCGACCACCAGGACAGCAAGCCAGCAGCCGTTCCCTGTCTTGCCGAACGGAGGCGCGAAGTGCGTTGGGAGTTGATGTGTCCGCAGATTTTCGCAGGTTCATGGACCCCTGCCTGTCGGCTGTAATCTGTGGATACCAAATGGCTGTTATGGGTGGCGACGACCAGACGTTTGCGATCATTGGAGCGTCATGGCCGTGCATGGCGAACTTGGGCACGGGTTTCTTGAGGCGGTCTATCTGGAAGCCTTGACGCTTGAGTTCAGGAACTGCGGCGTTCCGTTCGCTCGTGAGGTGGCGTTGCCTGTTCTCTATCGCGGACAATGGCTGGATACCAGGTATCGCGCAGACTTTCTTTGCTTTGATGAAGTCGTTGTGGAAGTGAAGGCTCTTGAGCGGCTGACGACTCGCGAAGAGTCGCAAGTTATCAATTACCTGAAAGCCAGTGCCAGAGTGCCCGGCTTGCTGCTGAACTTCGGCGGACGAAGCCTGGAGCACAAGCGCCTGGTCTGGACGCATGCGCTTGCCCGAACGGCAGGGCGAAGGGCGATAAATCGGCACGGGACCCGGGAGAAATCCGCGGGCCGCGTGCCGATCTTGCTCCTCTGAATCAGCTCTTACCAGTTGCTCTCCCGCTCCGGAGTCGAGGTGATGTTGTGGATCGAGAGGTCGGCGCCGTTGTATTCCTGCTCCTGGTCGAGACGCAGTCCGACGACCGCTTTCAGGACGCCATAGACGATGTAGCTGCCGACCATGGCGATGACGATGGCCAGCACGGTCATGATCAGCTGCGGCATGAAGGCGATGCCGCCGACGCCGCCCAGCGCCTTGCTGCCGAAAATGCCGGCAGCAATACCGCCCCAGGCGCCGCACAGGCCGTGCAACGGCCAGACGCCGAGGACATCGTCGATCTTCCAGCGGTTCTGGGTGAGGGTGAACATCATCACGAACATTCCACCGGCGATGCCGCCGACGAACAGCGCACCCATCGGGTGCATGATGTCCGAACCGGCACAGACCGCGACCAGACCGGCGAGCGGGCCGTTATGCACGAAGCCGGGGTCGTTCTTGCCCGCCACCAGCGCCACCAGCGTGCCGCCAACCATGGCCATCAGCGAGTTCATGGCCACCAGGCCGGAGATGTTTTCGATGGTCTGCGCGCTCATCACGTTGAAGCCGAACCAGCCCACGGTCAGGATCCAGGCGCCAAGCGCGAGGAAGGGGATCGATGACGGCGGGTGTGCCGAGATGCCGCCTTGCTTGTTGTAGCGCCCATGGCGTGCGCCGAGCAGCAGCACTGCCGGCAGGGCAATCCAGCCGCCCATGGCGTGCACCACCACCGATCCGGCGAAGTCGTGGAATTCGGCACCATAGGTCTCTTTCAGCCAGGCCTGCACGCCGAAGGCCTGATTCCAGGCGATGCCCTCGTAGAAGGGATAGATGAAGGCGACGATCATGAACGTCGCCGCCAGCTGCGGATTGAACCTGGCGCGCTCGGCGATGCCGCCCGACACGATGGCCGGGATGGCGGCGGCGAAGGTCAGCAGAAAGAAGAACTTGGTCAGTTCGTAACCGTTCTTCTGGAGCAGGGTTTCGGCGCCCTGGAAGAAATCGATGCCGTAGGCGATGCTGTAGCCGATGAAAAAGTAGGCGATCGTCGATACCGAGAAATCGGTAAGGATTTTCACCAGCGCGTTGACCTGGCTCTTCTTGCGCACCGTGCCCAGTTCGAGAAAGGCAAAACCGGAGTGCATCGCCAGGACCATGATGCCGCCGAGCAAGATGAAGAGAACGTCGCTACCAGACTTGAGAACTTCCATGGCTCCTCCTGAAAAACATGTGGAAGCCCTCAAGCAAGATGCGTGCCGGCACTAAATGGTGCGTGCACCCGGGGAATCGTCAGCCCTGGCGAGGAAAATGGCACCAGTTTTGTGCGCTTTTCGGCCGTCGACGCCCCTTTATGGGGCTCGACGCACCAGTCCGTGTCGCGTCGACGCTATTCTGGTGCGGCTCCGGGTGGCAGGAGTACCCACATCCTGCCTTGCTGTTTCATTCGCCCGGCCTCGGCGCCGGCTTGTTCACCGAAACCCCAGAAGAAGTCGGCGCGTACGACGCCACGAATCGCGCTACCGGTATCCTGGGCGAGCATCAGGCGACGCAGGGGCGTGTTCGTTAACGGTCGGGTGGTGGCCAGGAAAACGGGCGCGCCAAGGGGGACGTGGCGGGGATCGACGGCGATGCTGCGCTCGGGCGTCAGCGGTACGGCCAGCGCGCCATTGGGTCCTTCGCCGTCGCCGGCCTTGATCGCCTGTTCGCTGAAGAAGACGTAGCGCGGGTTGGCGTTCAGCAGTTCGCTGAGCCGCGTCGGGTTGGCCCGTGCCCATTGCTTGATGCCCTGCATCGAAGCCTGGTCGAGGCTCATTTCGCCACGCTCGACGAGCAGCTTGCCGATCGACTGGTAGGGGTGGCCGTTCTGGTCGGCGAAAGCCAGCCGCGTCATGCTGCCATCGGGCAGGCGGACGCGGCCCGAGCCCTGGATCTGCAGAAAGAACAGCTCAACCGGGTCGTCGACCCAGAGCAGGACACGGCCGCCGTTGGGCAGGTCGCCCTTGGTGATCTCCGCGCGCGAGTAGTAGGGAACGACCTTGTTGCCCTCCAGGCGACCCCGCAGACGCAGGTTCTTGAGTTCGGGCTGGACGGCGCCGAGGTCGATCCGCAACAGATCGGGGGGGACGCCGAGCACGGCTTCCAGATAGGGCTTGCCACGGCTTCGCGAACCGCGCAACAGGGGTTCGTAGTAGCCGGTCACCAGACCGTCGCTGCTGCCGTCCGGATTGGTCAGCAGCCAGGGCTGGAAGCGGGACTCGAAGAAGTTGCGGATGACGGCGCTGGAAGGAGACTGCAGAGACTGTGCCTGCTCGCAGGCCGTACGCCAGAGCGGCCATTGCGGACGCTTGGCAAAGGCCCGGCAGGAGTGCAGGAAAGCCGGCAAGGCGGCGCGTAGATCGTCGTCGCTCCAGGCCGGCAGGTCGCTCCAGCGTGCCGGTTGCAGGGGCTTGTAGGCGGGAGTGGGTGGCTCGAGTGGCTCGCCAGTCGCGCTCGGTTCGCACACCGGACAGGTCGGGCAGACCGGGCAGTCGCCTTTCGGCGACTCGCTGTGCGTGCCACAGGCGGCGAGCAGCAAGGCCAGCAGGGTGGCGGCGAGCGCGCGCAGGGTCGATGGCATCCGTGATTGGCTTTTGAGCATGGTTTTGGCTAGAGTGTCGGGTTCGTCAAACCGCCGAGTATACCGTCCGATGACCGACCTCTTCCGGCAACTTGCCGGCTTTCTGGAGCGCGCCGAGACTTTCCTCGAACGCATCGAGACCTTGCTGCCACCGGCATCGCCGTCACCCGACTGGCAGGCGGCAAAGGCCTTTCGCTGGCGCAAGAGCCGCGGTGTGGGCTACCTGCAGGCGATCAGTCGCCTGCCGGCGATCCGGCTCGACGACCTGCACGACATCGACCCGCAGAAGGCGCGTATCGACGCCAATACGCGTCACTTCGTCGCCGGCCAGCCGGCCAACAACGTGCTGCTCACCGGCGCGCGTGGCTCGGGCAAGTCGTCGCTGATCAAGGCGCTGCTCAATGCCTACGCGGCCGAGGGCCTGCGCGTCATCGAAGTGGAGAAGGGCGATCTCACCGACCTGCCGGATATCGTCGAGCTGATCGACGGCCGCCCCGAGCGCTTCATCATCTTCTGCGACGACCTGTCCTTCGACTCCGGCGATGCGCGTTACAAGGCGCTCAAGGTGGTCCTCGACGGATCGATCGCGGCGGCGCCCGAAAACGTGTTGATCTACGCCACCTCGAACCGCCGCCATCTGATGCCCGAGTATTTCGCCGAAAACCTCGAGAGCAAGCGCGTCGGCGAGGAGATTCATCCCGGTGAGGCGATCGAGGAGAAGATCTCGCTCTCCGAGCGCTTTGGCCTGTGGATTTCGTTCTACCCGTTCGACCAGGACGCCTACCTGAACATCGTTGCCCACTGGCTGAAGTCTTTCGGCTGCGCCCAGGACGAGATCGCCGCTGCCGAACGCGACGCGCTGAACTGGGCGCTCGAGCGTGGTTCGCGCAGCGGCCGCGTCGCCTGGCAGTTTGCGCGCGACTGGGCCGGGCGGCAGCTGGCGGCGCCGGTGCGCGCCAAGCGTTCGCGCAGCAAGGCGCCGCCTGCGGCCTCGCCAGCGGTGCGCAAGCGCTCGCGCAAGGCATGAGCGTCGGTCTGCAGCGCCGGGCAGCGCGCCTGGCTCGCCCATGACGGCAATCACAGAGGTCGCCGCGGCCGTCCTCCTGCGGGGTGATGCGGCCGCGCCCGAGTTCCTGCTCGCGCAACGACCGCCGGGCAAGGTCTACGCCGGCTACTGGGAGTTTCCCGGTGGCAAGGTCGAGCCGGGCGAGACGGTCTATCAGGCGCTGGTCCGCGAATTGCAGGAAGAGCTGGGAATCACGGTCGACGACGTCTGGCCATGGGTCTGCTGCGAGTTCACCTATCCGCACGCCACCGTCCGCCTGCGCTTCTACCGCATTCGCGGCTGGCACGGCGAGATCGCGCCGATCGAGCACAGCGCCTTCGCCTGGTTGAAAGTGGGCCAGCCGGCCGCCGTCGCGCCGATCCTGCCGGCCAACGGCCCGATCCTGCAGGCCCTCGAACTGCCGCCCCAGTATGCGCTGAGCAATGCCGAAGAGAATGGCGTCGAGGCCGAACTGCTGCGCATCGAGCGCGCCCTCGCTGGCGGGCTAGGCATGCTGCAGCTACGCGACAAGACGCTGGCGCCGGAGCGGCGCGAGGAATTTGCGCGCGCGGTCATGGCCCTCGCCGGTGGCGACGGGCGTACCGAAAACCACGGGAACGGCTGCGCGCCAAAGGCCTGCGTGCTGATCAACGACGACCAGGCACTGGCCCGCGCCGTCGGCGCCCACGGCTTGCACCTGTCGTCGCAACAGCTGTGGCAACTCGAGCAGCGGCCGGATTTCGCACGCGTCGCCGCCTCCTGCCACAGCGCTGCCGATCTCGCGCGAGCGGCGCAGCTCGGGCTGGACTTCGTGGTTCTCGG
>LBIU01000254.1 GCA_000987445.1 Candidatus Accumulibacter adiacens
CCGTGACCGCCGCTCTTGGGCCCTTCGCGATAAGGCGCACGCGGCATGCCGTCGCGGCGGGGAGCAAAAGGCTTGCCCTGACGGTTGTCGCCACCCTTCCAGCCCGGCTTGCCGGTCGGTCGCGGTTTGGCCGGCGACGGCCGACGCGTCGGCTCGTGGCCCTCGACGATGGCGACCGGAATCGCCTGCTTGGTGAAGCGCTCGATCTTGCGGACGTTGAAGTGCTCGGCGTGATGGACCAGCGAGATGGCCAGACCATTACGGCCGGCACGTCCGGTACGACCGATGCGGTGCACGTAGTCTTCGGCGAACTTGGGCAGGTCGTAGTTGAAGACGTGGGTAATCGTCGGGACGTCGATGCCGCGCGCGGCAACGTCGGTGGCCACCAGGATGCGCACCTGGCCGCGACGCATGGCGGTCAGCGTGCGGTTGCGTGCGCCCTGGTGCATGTCACCGTGCAGCGCCGCGGCGTTGAGGCCGGCGACGTTGAGACGATCGCTGACCGTATCGGCGTCGCGCTTGGTCGCGGTGAACACCACCGCCTGATCGATCGTCGCGTCGCGCAGGAGGTGGTCGAGCAGGCGATTCTTGTGCGACAGGTCGTCGACGAAGTGCATGCGCTGCTCGATGTTGTCGTGCCGGGCGGTGGTCGCATCGACGCGAATCTGTAGCGCGTCGCGCGTCATCCGCTTGGCCATTTCGCCAACGGTTCCGTCGAGCGTTGCCGAGAAGAGCATCGTCTGACGCGCAACCGGGGTGGCGGAAACGATTTTCTCGATGTCTTCGATGAAACCCATGTCCAGCATGCGGTCGGCTTCGTCAAGGACGAGGACCTGCAGTTGCGAGAAGTCGATCTTTCCGGAATTCATGTGGTCGATCAGACGGCCCGGGGTAGCGACCAGGATCGCCGGATTGCGGCCGAGGAGTTCCATCTGCTTCGGATAAGGCATGCCGCCGAGGATGGCAACGGCGCGCACGTGGTGCACCTGGCGACCGTACTTGTCGGTGGCGGCGGTCACCTGCAGCGCGAGTTCGCGGGTCGGCGTCAGGACCAGCATTTTCGGTTGTGCTGGTTGAAAGCGCTGGCGGTCATTGCCACGCGAGCGGGCCGGGCGACGTTCCGGGGTGGTCGGCGAGCGGGCGGCTTCGGGCCCGCGTTCCTGCGACGCGAAGCGATGCAGTGCCGGCAGCATGAAGGCGGCGGTCTTGCCGGAGCCGGTCTGCGAGGAAACCATCAGATCGCGGCCTTCGAGGGCTGCCGGAATGGCTTGTTTCTGGACCGCCGTCGGCTCGGTGTAAGCGGAATCGGTCAGTGCTTTCAGGATGGCCGGGTGGAGGCCGATTTCTGCAAAAGTCATGGTTCTCTTTTCTATGGATGCGCCGCACGCTACCCCTGGGGCATGATGCGTTGCAAAAAAAACAGATGCAACGCCAACCAACGAAAAGCTGAGAGAGACTTTGGTCGAGCCGGTCGATTGGGTCGATTCACGGAAGTCAGCAGCTATCGGCACAAAAGCTTTGTGCCAGTGCGGCGCTGAATGAATCGACACCAGAAGGCAGGGGGGCTTGAGAGTTACGGCCAGGTTCGCGATGCTCGTCGCACCGTGCAGCCTATGGCCGTTCAGTGCAGCCGAGAATTATAGCATCAGCAGATGACTCGCGGTGCCTTTTTTCCGGTTTCGCGTAGCTGCAGCGCCTGCGGCGAAAAGACTTCGGTGACCAGCACCGATTGTGCGCCAAACCGGAAGTGCGAGCGACGCGCCCACAGGTGTTCTGTCGCCGGCTGGTCCAGTTGCAGAGCGCCGAGCGCCGGCGCGAACAATGGGTGGTGGCCATCGAGCCGCTTGAAGCGGATCCTGCCGCGCCTGAAGCCGGGGTGCGAGAAGAGCAGCGCGCCAAGCGAGCGGTTGCCGAGACGGGCCAGCCAGACCTGCAGTGGACCACACGGGCGATACGGCAAGACGGTGTGTGCGAAGACCACCAATCGCTCGTCACAGAGCAGAGCCACTTCCCGGATCCATGCCAGTACCCCCGGCTCGATGCCGAGCCCTTGTGCCTCATCGGCGGTCGGCAGGGCGAGGCCCTGGCGCAGCACGCGCACCGCGAAGCGTCCGCGGGCCTGGATGCGCGCCGTCAGCGAGCCGCGGTCACGCAACCAGGGGATGAAAGCGACGTTGTCCGGCGAGCGCAGCAAGCGGCTGCGCCAACACCCTCGGGGTGCGCTGCTGTTGACCACGCGGCTCCCTTTGCCTACTTGGGGCGCGGCGACTGGTCGATGCCGGCGATACGCGTTCCGGGCTTGATGCCCTTGCTGGCGAACCAGTCGAGGTTCATTTCCAGCGCGTAATGGGCGTCCGCGGCGGCGCAGTGATTGTCCTCGGTCTGCGGCTGCATCTGCTCGATGTTCAGAATGCGCCCCTCGCGGTCGAGAAAGGCGACCGACAGCGGCAGATAGGTGTTGCGCATCCACATGCAATGGCGCGCAGCCTGAGAAAAAACGAACAGCATGCCGTGGTTGGCCGGCATGCTGCGGCGATTCATCAGACCCTGCGCGCGATGGGCATCATCCGCGGCGACTTCGGCTTCGATTCGGTAGAAGCCGGCGCTGAGCTCGATACGCGCAAGCTGCGCAAAGACCGGCGGAGCAGCCAGCAAGGACGCCAGCGCGATCAGGAAAAAGGAAAGCCGGTACATCAAGAGCTCCGGGATGAGGGATGGATTGATCGGCAGGGACCGGTACCCCCGACCTTGACCCGTCCGCAGAAAGCCGTCGGAAAGGGGGGGCTGGTGATTCGTCGACAAGGGTCGGGTGTTGGCGGAATGGTGTGTTTGGTGACTACTTCCGTGGCTTATTCTTCGCGGTCGTTTTGCCTTTCGCGCTACTCCTCGGTTTCGCCGACGCCTTCTTGCGGGCTGCCGTTTTGCCCGCGGCGCTCGCCTTCGGTTTCGCGACCGGTGGGCGCCGCGCGCCTTTCGGCGGCGGTTTTGGGTGTACCGTCGGCGCGCCGATACTGACCTCGCCAGCGGCATTCTCGGCCGCTTTCGGTACTGCCAGGGTCAGCGTGCAAGCGAGCAGCAAGCTGCCAGCGAGCAGGCCGCGCACGGAATGCCGAGTAAGTGCCTTCATCTCCCGTATCAGTGACTGGTGCCTTCGGAACGCGATATCTTGTTCCAGACGTTGTACTTGCCGACCGGTTTCTTGGCCGGAATCCGCTTCACTTCCTTGAGCGTTTGTGCATCGATCACCACCAGCGCGCCATCGAGTTCCCAGAGGCTGGCTAGCGCATAGCGGCCGTCACGAGTGAACTCGACGTGGGCCAGCGTCTGTCCCGGCTCGGCCTTGATCTGCCCGACCATTTCCAGGCTCTGCTTGTCGATCACCTGCAGAACGTTCTTGTTTTCCTTGCTCATCATCGAGTCGGTGAACGCGTAGCGGCTGTTCTCGTGGCTGCGCATGAAGAAGCCAGGTCCGAGCGTCTTGATCTCTTTTACGGTCTCGTAGGTATCGAGATCGATGACCGTCACCACGCCTTCGTTGAGGTTGGGCGAGGCCATGACCGTCCGCACGCGACCCGCCGGGTCGGTCCATTGCCAGGTGATTCCGGAGCCCAGGTGCGGCATCCCCGGTAGATCGAGGTCGGCGATCTTCTTGCGGCCGTCGAGAAAGATCACCTGTCCCTTGCTTGCCGAGCGCGATGAGCCGAGGATCTCGTCGTAGCTCTGGGTGAAGAAGAAATCGTCGAGATATTCCTTGAGCATCGTTCGCTGCGGGTAGAACATGCCCGGCGTGAAGTGACCTTCCTGGTACTGGAAGTCGTGCACCAGGCCCTCGGCGACCGGCGCGGCGTCGGGGTCGTAGCTGATTTCCCAGGCTTCGGGAACGTCCTTCAAGGCGGCGACGAAACTCTTGCGCGGCGCCGCGTCGTAGACTGCCGAGACCCGCGAAGTCTTGTCGCCGGCCGCGTTGAGCGCCGGGATGATCTTCACCAGGGAGAGGTCTTTGCCGTCGAGCAGGACCAGGCTGTGCGGCAGGTAGTTGGCGACCATCACCCACTTGCCGTCACCGGAGACGGCGGCGTTGCGCGTGTTCAGGCCGGCGCGTATCTCGGCGACGACGACCAGGTTGTAAATGTCGAATTTTGTGATCCAGCCGTCGCGCGAAGCGAAATAGACAAAGCGGCCATCGGGCGAGAACTTCGGTCCGCCGTGCAGCGCGTAGCGGCTGGGGAAGCGGTACAGGCGTTCGAGCTTGTCGCCGTCGAGCACCGATACGTGATTGTCGCCGGTTTCGACGACGA
>LBIU01000255.1 GCA_000987445.1 Candidatus Accumulibacter adiacens
ACGTTGTTCGAGGCCAGCATCAGCGTCCGCGCTTCCATCTGCGCTTCGAGGGACAGCGGCACATGCACGGCCATCTGGTCACCGTCGAAGTCAGCGTTGAAGGCTGCACAAACCAGTGGATGCAGCTGGATCGCCTTGCCCTCGATCAGGGTCGGTTCGAAAGCCTGAATGCCCAATCGGTGCAGGGTTGGCGCACGGTTGAGCATGATCGGATGTTCGCGGATCACTTCTTCCAGGATGTCCCAGACCACGGACTCCTGGGTCTCGACCATCTTCTTCGCCTGCTTGATGGTGGTCGCCAGCCCCATGCCTTCGAGGCGGTTGAAAATAAAGGGCTTGAACAGCTCCAGGGCCATCAGTTTCGGTAGCCCGCACTGGTGCAGCTTGAGCTGCGGACCGACGACGATGACCGAACGACCCGAGTAGTCCACGCGCTTGCCGAGCAGGTTCTGGCGAAAACGCCCGCCCTTGCCCTTGATCATGTCGGCCAGCGACTTCAGTGGGCGCTTGTTGGCACCGGTCATCGCCTTGCCGCGGCGACCGTTGTCGAGCAGCGAGTCCACGGCCTCCTGGAGCATCCGCTTTTCATTGCGGACGATGATTTCCGGGGCCTTGAGTTCGAGCAGACGCTTCAGGCGATTGTTGCGGTTGATGACGCGGCGATAGAGATCGTTGAGGTCCGAGGTCGCAAAGCGGCCACCATCCAGCGGCACCAGCGGACGCAGGTCGGGCGGCAGGACCGGCAACACTTCGAGCACCATCCACTCGGGCTTGATCCCCGACTTCTGGAAGCCCTCGAGAATCTTCAGGCGCTTGGAGAACTTCTTGCTCTTGGTTTCCGAGGTCGTCGTCTCGAGTTCAGAGCGCAGGGTTTCGACTTCGCGGGCCAGATCGATGGAGCGGAGCAGTTCGCGAATGCCTTCGGCACCCATCGCCGCATCGAAGTCGTCGCCATACTCTTCGACCTTGGCCAGATAGTCGTCCTCGGTCAACAGCTGCGCACGGGCCAGCGGCGTCATGCCCGGATCATAGACCACGAAGGCTTCGAAATAGAGCACCCGCTCGATATCACGCAGCGTCATGTCGAGCACCATGCCCAGACGGCTGGGCAGGCTCTTCAGGAACCAGATATGGGCCACCGGGCTGGCCAGGTCGATGTGCGCCATACGCTCGCGGCGAACCTTGGCCAGCGTCACTTCGACGCCGCATTTCTCGCAGATCACACCACGATGCTTGAGCCGCTTGTACTTGCCGCAGAGGCACTCATAGTCCTTGATCGGGCCAAAGATCTTGGCGCAGAACAGACCGTCGCGCTCCGGCTTGAAGGTACGATAGTTGATCGTCTCGGGTTTCTTCACTTCGCCATAGGACCAGGAGCGGATCTTGTCCGGCGAGGCGAGACCAATGGTGATCGCATCGAACTGCTCTTCCTGCGTCACCTGCCTAAACAAATCAAGCAGTGCTTTCATCTTTTGCTCCAGTTAGGAGTGGGGTGTCAGGGGCCGCGAGCGGCGCGGCCGGCAGACCGCAACGCTCACCCCTCGGCAAACAATCAGAAACGTTCGAGATCGATGTCAATCGCCAGCGAACGGATTTCCTTGACCAGTACGTTGAAGGATTCGGGCATACCGGCCTCGATCTTGTGGTCACCCTTGACGATGTTCTCGTACACCTTGGTCCGGCCATTCACATCGTCGGACTTGACGGTCAGCATTTCTTGCAGCACGTACGAAGCCCCATAGGCCTCGAGCGCCCAAACTTCCATCTCGCCGAAACGCTGACCACCAAACTGGGCCTTACCACCCAATGGCTGCTGGGTAACCAGCGAGTACGGACCCGTCGAACGGGCGTGCATCTTGTCATCGACCAGATGGTGCAGCTTCAGGACGTGCATGTAGCCAACCGTCACCTGGCGCTCGAAACGCTCGCCGGTGCGACCGTCGTACAAGGTCATCTGCCCGGACTCCGGCATCCCGGCCAGCGCCAGCATGCCCTTGATCTCGGACTCCTTGGCGCCGTCGAAAACGGGCGTCGCGAAGGGCACACCCTTTTCCAGGTTGCCGGCCATTTCGACAATTTCAACGTCGCTCAGCTGATCGAGATCCTCGGACTTGCCGGTACTGTTGTAGATCTGATCGAGGTAGCCGCGCACCTCGCTTGCCGACGCTTGCCGACGCAGCATTTCACCGATCCTGAAACCCAGGCCCTTGGCCGCCAGCCCCAGGTGGACCTCGAGAATCTGTCCAACGTTCATCCGCGAAGGGACGCCGAGCGGGTTGAGCACGATGTCGACCGGGTGGCCATCGGCCATATACGGCATGTCCTCGACCGGAACGATACGTGAGACAACCCCCTTGTTGCCATGCCGGCCAGCCATCTTGTCGCCCGCCTGCAGGCGACGCTTGACGGCGACGTAGACCTTGACCATTTTCTGCACGCCCGGCGGCAATTCGTCGCCCTGGGTGAGCTTCTTGCGTTTTTCTTCGAAGGCGACATCGAAGCCCTTGCGGGTCTGCTCGAGACCATCGCGAAGGGATTCCAGCTGATGTGCGATTTCCTCGTCGGCCATGCGGATGTCGAACCAGTGATGCGGCTCGATCCCGTCCAGGTACTCCTGCGTCACCGCCGACCCCTTGGCCAAGCGCTTCGGCCCGCCATTGGCCGGTTTGCCAATGATCATCCGCTCGACGCGGGCGAAGGCGTCGCGCTCGACGATGCGCAACTGATCGGCAAGATCGAGCTTGTAGCTGCGCAGATGGTCGTCGATGATCGACTGGGCACGCTTGTCGCGTTCGATACCTTCGCGGGTAAACACCTGCACATCGATGACCGTGCCGGCGATTCCCGACTGCACACGCAGCGAGGTGTCTTTCACGTCGGACGCTTTCTCACCGAAGATGGCGCGCAACAATTTCTCTTCGGGGGTCAGCTGCGTCTCACCTTTCGGCGTCACCTTTCCGACCAGCACATCGCCGGCTTCCACCTCGGCGCCGATGTAGACGATCCCCGACTCGTCGAGGCGCGCCAGTTGCGACTCGCCGAGTGAGGCGATGTCGCGGGTGATTTCCTCGGGGCCCAGCTTGGTGTCGCGCGCCACGACCGTCAGTTCCTCGATGTGGATGGAAGTGAAGCGATCCTCGGCAACGACCCGCTCCGAGATCAGGATCGAGTCCTCGAAGTTGTAGCCGTTCCACGGCATGAAGGCGACCAGCATGTTCTGACCAAGCGCCAGTTCGCCCTTGTCGGTCGACGCCCCATCCGCCACCACATCGCCCTTGGCGATCACGTCGCCGACGCGCACCAGCGGCCGCTGGTTGATATTGGTGTTCTGGTTGGAGCGAATGTACTTCACCAGGTTGTAGATATCGACACCGACTTCGCCCGGCCCGGTTTCCTTGTCATTGACCCGCACCACCACCCGCGAAGCGTCGACGTAATCGACCACCCCGCCGCGCAGCGCCTGCACGGCCGTTCCCGAGTCGACGGCGACCGTACGCTCGATGCCGGTACCGACCAGCGGCTTTTCCGGACGCAGGCAGGGCACCGCCTGGCGCTGCATGTTGGCGCCCATCAACGCACGGTTGGCGTCGTCATGCTCGAGGAAGGGAATCAGCGAAGCAGCCACCGAGACGATCTGGCTCGGTGCGACGTCCATGTACTGCACGCGCGCCGGCTCGGCGAGAATCGTTTCGCCCTTCTCGCGACAGGTCACCAGCTCGTCGGTCAGCACCCCCACCTCACCAAGCTCGGAGTTGGCCTGGGCGATGACATACGCACCCTCTTCGATCGCCGAGAGGTACTCGATCTGATTGGTGACCTTGCCGTCGACGACCGTGCGGTAGGGGGTTTCGAGAAAACCGTACTCGTTGGTCCGGGCATAGAGGGCCAGCGAGTTGATGAGACCGATGTTCGGACCTTCCGGCGTTTCGATCGGACAGACACGGCCATAGTGCGTGGGATGCACGTCGCGCACTTCGAAGCCGGCACGCTCGCGCGTCAGGCCACCCGGGCCCAGGGCCGACACGCGGCGCTTGTGGGTGATTTCGGACAGCGGGTTGGTCTGGTCCATGAATTGCGAAAGCTGGCTGGAACCGAAGAACTCCCTTACCGCAGCGCTGATCGGCTTGGCGTTGATCAGGTCGTGCGGCATCAGATTGTCCGATTCGGCCTGTGACAAGCGTTCCTTGACGGCGCGCTCGACGCGGACCAGGCCCGCCCGGAACTGGTTCTCGGCCAGCTCACCGACCGAGCGCACGCGGCGATTACCCAGATGGTCGATGTCATCGACTTCGCCGCGGCCATTGCGCAACTCGACCAGCAACTTGATGACTTCAACGATATCCCGCGGCGAAAGGGTCAATTGCTCGCGCACTTCGCCACTGGCCCCGGCAGCTTTCAGCTGCTCGAACAATGCCCGCGCGTCCGCTTCGGTCATGTTTTCGGCGATCGCACGCGGCCCATGGTTCAATTCGCCGAGGAGCTCGATGCCTGGCGCCGATTCACCCAAGGCCTCCTTGAGCAGCGCGACCAGGCCCTCGCGCTTGGAAGGCACATGCTTGAGCATGATCTTGAATTCGACGACGTCCTTGCGGGCGACACGGCGATTGAACTTCATGCGACCGACGGCCGAGAGGTCGTAGCGGTCGTCCGAGTAGAACAGGCCGTTGAAAAGGATTTCAACCGCTTCTTCGGTTGGCGGCTCGCCGGGACGCATCATGCGGTAGATGGCCACACGTGCCGCCTGCCGGGATACGGTGTCGTCGGCGCGCAGGGTCTGCGAGATGAAACCGCCGCGGTCGAGGTCGTTGATATACAGGGTGTGCAGCGACTCGATACCGGACTCAACGAGTTTCGCCAACAGCGACTCGGTGATTTCGTCGTTGGCATTGGCCAGAATCTCGCCGCTGCTCTGGTCGATGACGTCCTCGGCAACAACGCGTCCGACCAGGAAGTCATCGGGAACGGCGACCTGCTTGATCCCTGCCGCGTCGAGCTCGCGGATGTGCTTGGCAGTGATTCGCTTGTCCTTGGCAATGATCAGCGTCCCGGAGGGGTCGTTGAAGTCGAAGCGCGCCACTTCACCGCGAAGGCGCTCGGGAACGAGGGCAAATTCGATGACGCTCTTGCCAAGGATGAACGTGTCGAAGTCGAAGAACTCGCGCAGAATCATCTGCGGCGTCAGTCCGATCGCCTTCAGCAGCGTGGTGACCGGCATCTTGCGGCGCCGGTCGACCCGGAAAAACAGCAAATCCTTGGGGTCGAACTCGAAGTCGAGCCATGAGCCGCGATAGGGGATGACCCGCGCCGAAAAGAGCAGCTTCCCAGAGCTATGCGTCTTGCCGCGGTCGTGCTCGAAGAACACCCCCGGCGAGCGGTGCAGCTGCGAGACGATCACTCGCTCGGTGCCGTTGATGACGAAGGAGCCCGTTGAGGTCATCAAGGGAATTTCACCCATGTAGACTTCCTGCTCCTTGACTTCCTTGATCGTGTCAGGCGTCTCGCGATCGAGAATGACCAGGCGAACCTTTGCCCGCAGGGCCGAGGCGAAGGTCAGGCCACGCTGGTGGCATTCCTTGACGTCGAA
>LBIU01000025.1 GCA_000987445.1 Candidatus Accumulibacter adiacens
TTGTGGGCACGCCAGGCGTAGTACCACGCCTGGATCGTCTTCTCGCTCAGATGCCGACGACGAGTGCCGGGAATGGCGTAGTCGCGGCTGGCCAGCTCCCGCAGGAGCTGTTGCAGTTCTCCACGTTCCAGCCGCTCGCGGCTGATCAGGGGACCGAGGACGGACAGGCGAAACAGGGCTTTCGGATCAATCGGGTTCATGACCACTCCTGGTGATAAATGGGAGGAGTGATCAAACCAGAAGGACCCGGATAATGACAGGAGCAAACTGTGTGGGGACCCCGCCCGGGCGGGGTCTGCCCTGTTCGCCGTTCGTTCGGGATCAGGACATCACGGGACGTTCATTTGCTGATCGAGGAGGGTCATGGCTTGCGCCAGGCCCATGGATTCGACTACCCGACGCCAGAAGGTGCCAAAGTCGGCGGCACGCCCGAGTTCGGCACAGCGGGCACGTAGGTGAAACTCGAACAACAGGCTGTTCTTCTGTAGCCAATCCCACCAGCGACCGGCGGTGCGCCGGTCGGCCGGGTGTCCGTGCCCACCGTGGCTATCCGGAAGTTCGTTCAGCCGCCGTTTCAGGGCGTCTTGCTGTATCGACCAGTCATACCAGCGGCGCGGTGCGACACACGCCGGCAAACGTGAACAGGTGCGCCGACAGCCGGAGCAACAGTAGCGGCAGATGGGTACCGGGTTGAGCGAAACCTGCCCGACTCGCCGGTCGGCCTTGCGCTCATAGTGCCCGTGTCGCCAAAGGAGCTTGAGCCCGCAATGGGGGCAGCACGGTGGCCGATACACTTCGGGGGTTTGCTTGACGGCCTCAATATGCTGCTCGATCGTCTCGATGCCGGCTACAATTCGCTGCATGGGCTGGGCTCTTTTCTATGTGGGTTGTCTCGATAACTTTCCACGATAGCAGAGGAGTTCCGGCCCATCTTTCGTTCACTTCGTCCCAGCTTCTTTCAGGCACCCCGCCTTCTTTCGCCCTCGCGGTTCACCGGATATCTCACGCCGTCAGTTCCTGGAGAGCGGCGGACGTTACA
>LBIU01000256.1 GCA_000987445.1 Candidatus Accumulibacter adiacens
GGGCCTGGATGCCGGTTTTCGACGACGGGATCCAGGCCGGACAGGATTGCCGGATGGATGTCGCGGCTGGCGAACATCGCCATGACAGCTCGCCTGCGCCCTTGACGCTGTTAGCCGGCGGCGCAATTGGCCATTTTTTTAAGGAGAGATTGCGATGGAACGGAAACGAGTTTACCGAGCCCGATCGATACTGACGCTTGCGGCGCTGACGGCAGTGCTGACTGCCTGGGCCGAAGAGCCCAATCCCAATCGCAACGCCTATTTCGGCGAAACGCACCTGCATACCAGCTGGTCGTTGGACGCGTGGGTATTCGGCAACAAGATCACAGGTCCTGCCGACGCCTACAGGTACGCCAAAGGCGAGACCATCAAGCACCCGCTTGGCTACGATATCCGGATCACCACGCCAATGGACTTCATGGGCGTTACGGATCATTCCGAGTATGTCGGGGTCACCAAGCAGGCGAACACACCGGGGTCGTACACCAGCAAACTGCCCGAGGCCCAGGGTCTAATCGTCACCGACCCGAACAGCAAGGAGCAGCAGCAGCGGGCCTTCCTGGCTGTCGTCAAGCTGCTGTCGAGCCCGCCTGTCAAGGCGTTGATGTCGCCGAAGGTCGCCGGCACGGTCTGGAAGGAAAACAACGATATCGCCAACGCGGCCAATGAGCCGGGCAAGTTTACGGCCTTCTGTTCCTATGAATGGACCTCGATGCCCGACAACCGCAACCTGCATCGCAACGTGTTTTTCCGTGACTGCGCCAAGGTTCCGGAGATGCCGTTTTCCGCGCTGGATTCCGTGCACCCTGCCGAGCTGTGGACCTGGATGGATGGACAGCGCAAGGCCGGCAACGAGCTGCTGGCGATCTCGCATAACGCGAACCTGTCTGACGGCTGGATGTACCCGACCGACGTGGACAGCCTGGGCCGGCCGATTGATGCCGCCTGGGCCGAGTCGCGCGTGCGCAACGAGCGGCTCATCGAGATCAAGCAGATCAAGGGTCAGTCCGAGACCCATCCCTTGCTCTCGCCCAACGACGAGTTCTCGAGTTACGCCATTTGGAGCGTGTTGTTGGGGCTGCCCGCTGAGTCCGGGCGCGTCGACAAGATCGTTGGCAGCTATGCCCGTCAGGCTTTGAAGGACGGTCTCGCGATGCAGGATACGCGCGGCTTCAACCCGTACAAATTCGGCTTCGGGGCAGCGGCCGATTCACACAACACGGCGACCCCCTATCGTCAGGAGAACTTCTTTGGCGGCCACGCGCAGGAAGACGGCACCATCGAAACGCGGATGAGCGGCCATAACTTCGCCGGCATCGACGTGCGCTACGAGGAGCCCGCCGGCCTCACCGGTGTATGGGCGGAGGAGAACACCCGCGCTTCCCTGTTCGATGCCATGAATCGCAGGGAGACCTTTGGCGTCAGCGGCCCGCACATCAAGGTGCGCCTGTTCGGTGGTTGGGACTACGACCCGCAATTGCTGAACGATGGCGACTGGATCACGAAAGCCTATCGCGGCGGAGTGCCCATGGGAGGCGATCTGCCGCCACTGCAAGGCAAGGCACCAAGCTTTATCGTGTGGGCGGCGAAAGACCCGTCGGCGGGCAATCTCGATCGCATCCAGATCGTGAAGGGCTGGACCAGGGACGGCCAGAGCTTCGAGCATGTCTACGACGTGGCATGGTCGGGGGATCGCCAGCCCGACAAGTGGAGCAAAAAGATTCCTTCGCTCAAAAGCACGGTGGATATCGACACGGCAAGCTACAGCAACAGCGTCGGCGCGGTGGAGTTGAAGAAGGTCTGGACCGACCCGGATTTCGATCCGAGCCAGCACGCGTTCTACTACGCGCGCGTGCTCGAGATCGAGACGCCGCGCTGGACCACCATCCAGGCCAAACAGCTTGGCATCGCGCCACCGGACACCGTGCCACCGACGGTGCAGGAGCGCGCCTGGAGTTCACCCATCTGGTACACCCCCAGCGACAAGGCACGCCAGGTCGCGAACCCGGGGCTCACGGTCGCCGCCCTCAAGGGCAAGGGGGCCACGCAACTGACCCAGCAGCAGCTCGAGGCGCTGCTTGTCGGCAAGGCGCACTGGTACCGCAACAACGTGACCGGCGAACAGTTCAAGGTCAGCTATCGAAAAGAGGGGCAGCAAACGGTCTACCACGTCGGCAGGAATATTCACCAGCCGAGCCTGGTCGGCGACGTTGCCCGCAACGGTTACGAGGGTATGAGCGCCGGCTATTCGATCAAGGACGGCAAGGTGGTGAGCTTGCTGCAGGACCATCCCCTGGAAACGACCTTCTACAAGCTCGGCGGCACGGTCTACGCAGCGCGCAGCAACGAGTTCGGTTACGCCAACTACGAGTTGCTGGCCAAGCCACCGCAGCTGATCGACCCGCTGCCCAAGGCGGTGGCCGAGAAGCTTGCCAAGAAGAACCAGGCCGATTTCCTCCATTACGACAGCGCGGCAAGGTAGTGCGCTTGCGGTCAATCCAGCGTTGCGTCGCAAGACACGTAAGCGAGCCCGGCGTAAACTCTGGCGCGGCGGACAGCTACGGCACTTTCGCATCAGTGCGACGAAGCGATTGAGCCACTGTTTCGGCCAGGTAGTTTGGAGGGCCCCGCAAGGGCCCTTCGTTTTTGCGGGAAGAGAGTGAGTTTGTGAAGCCAATTTCGATCAAGCGCCTGCTGCGCGAACCGCTGCTGCATTTCATGGTGCTCGGTGCCGTTCTGTTTGTCGCTTACGCGTATCTGGAACCTGATGCAGAGGCAGGGTCGTCCTACGAGATTGCGCTGACGCTCGAGGAGCTCGCCCAATTGCACACGATCTACGAGTCGCAGTGGCGTCGTTCGCCAACGCCTGCAGAATTCTCCGCCATGGTCGAAAACAAGGTTCGCCAGGAGGTCCTCTATCGGGAAGCGTTGGCCATGGGCCTCGACAAGAACGATGAGATCGTGAAACGCCGCATGGCGCAGAAGATGCAGTTCGTCGCCGAGGACCTGGCGGCGGCCCAGGAGCCTGGCACCGAGGAGTTGCGGGCCTGGTACGCAGAGAACAGCGACAAGTTCGCGATGCCGAAACGGCTAAGCTTCCGCCATCTGTATTTTTCTCCGGACATTCGCGGTGCAAAGGCGTACGACGACGCCGTTCGCTCCCTGGCCGAGCTGGATGGACAAGCGGTGGACTCGCAACTTGTCGAAACACTCGCCGACCGCTTCATGTACCAGGGCTACTACGCCGACCAGACATCGCTATCGCTGGCGAAGGAATTCGGGCCGCAATTCGCGGTGGCTGTCGAGGCGCTTGCGCCGGGTTCGTGGCAAGGACCGATCGAGTCCGGCTTTGGCTGGCATCTGGTCTACGTCGATTCCCTTGTTCCGGGCCGGGTGCCGGCTTTCGAAGAAATAGAACGGGAAGTAAAGACTGCCTGGCTCGGTGTGCAGAAGGAAATCGGATGGCGGAAAGCCTACGAGGAGATGCGCGCCAAGTACACCCTGCGGATACCCGTGCCCGTCGATGGCGCGGCCGTTGCGCAAACCAAGGCCGTGCCGGCTGGCGCGGAGCCGCTTGGGCAGCGCAAAGGAGCGCCCCTTTGAATCGGTCATTGCGCCGTTTCTGGTACATTCCTGCCTGGCTCCTCGCCGGCCTGATGCTCTGGGCTGCGGCCGTGCCGGTCGCGATGGCGCACGAGTCCCGTCCAGCCTATCTCAAAATTGACGAGACGGCGCCCGGGCAATTCAGCATGCTCTGGCGCACCCCGGTGAAAGCCGGCCAGCGTTTGCCGGTGGTTCTGCAGGTGCCGGACAGCGCGAGAAATTTGCAGGACCCCGTGATCATGGAGCTTGCCGATTCGCGGCTCGAGCGGCGCTGGATCGATGCCGGCCCCGAAGGCCTCGGTGGCAAGCGCATTGAATTCCCCGGCCTGCAGTACACGATCACCGACGTGGTCGTCAAGGTGAAGCTGCTGGACGGTCGCAGCTGGATGGTGATCGCCAGCCCCTCCGAACCCTGGGTGACGATCGAGGCGTCCCCGGACACGCTGTCGCTGGTGGGAGATTTCCTGCGGCAGGGCATGTATCACATCCTCTCTGGGCCGGACCATTTGCTGTTTGTGCTGGGCTTGTTATTGCTGGTCAGTAGCGGCTGGATGCTGGTGAAAACGGTGACCGCCTTTACCATCGCCCACAGTATCACCCTGGCCGCGGCAACGCTGGGCTACGTGCAGCCTCCGGGGCCGCCAATCGAGGCCGCCATTGCCTTGTCGATCGTGTTTCTCGGCCTGGAGATCATCAAGGCACGCCGGGGCGGGACCAGTTTCAGCATTCGCCACCCCTGGGTCGTCGCTTTCGCCTTCGGCCTGCTGCATGGCTTCGGCTTCGCCAGCGCCCTGTCGCACGCAGGCCTGCCGCCGGGCGACGTACCGCTCGCCTTGTTGTTGTTCAACATCGGTGTCGAGCTGGGTCAGCTGGCGTTCGTCGCCGTGGTGTTGCTCTTGATTCGCACCTGTCGCGCCTTCCTGAAGCGCCTGCCGCCGCGCGCCGAGCTGCTGCCCGCCTATGCGATCGGCTCGCTCGGTTCGTTCTGGCTGATCCAGCGGCTGGCTACTTTCTAGCGCGGAGCGCGAGAGCTACAGCCCACGCGGCCAATACGTCGACCGCACTCCCGAGCCAATCGGCGGATGCCGCTGCTTCCGTATCGGCAGGGCCTTCATCCCACCCAAAGCTTGGGCCGGGGAGTCTCGATCAGGGCGAGCCATAACACCTCGCGACGATGATGCCAATCAACGCCAGAAAGCCGACAAGCTGCACGAAAAAGAAGCCGAAGCGGACCGCTGTCACGGCATTGCTCTGGATGAAACACAGGTGCACCAGCGACTGCAGCACGCGGGCAAGGAGAATCACCACTGACAGCCCGTCGACCAGTGTGCCGCCGACGTTGCCAATGTGCAGGGCGACGACGATGGCGCCAAAAACGGGCAGGTTCTCGATGCAGTTTGCGTGCGCCCGCATGGCGCGCTTGTAGCGATCGGCGCCCTCCACCTGATCCGCCCGGAAGCTGTTTATCGGTGCCCGTCCGGCCAGGATCAGACTCCAGCGGTATACGCCGACCGTGCTCACCAACAACAGCACGGTCCAGGCCGCGAAGCCCAGCAACATCCACACGGGTACGCTCATGGTGTTTCCTCCCAAGGTTGCAAGGTCTCGTCAGCATGACGAAGCTCCCGGCTTTTCACCTGCGCAGGAGCGGCGCCGCGAACGGCTGCGGGTTTGACACCGTAGCCGATCAGGAACTCGCCCGGGACTGCGTAGGCATCGCCGAGCCGGCAGGAGTCCAGCGATTGCAGATACTCGACGCGTACGGCTGCTCGCGTCGCCGCATCGAAGCGCGAGTAGGCGAGGGCGACCGGCCCGCCGAGAAAAGCGGCATCGCAGGCCTCGGCAGCGCTGCCGTAGCGCAGAGTGACCGACAAGCGCTCGCTGGCGACCGTGGCCAGGCCGGCAGATTGGAGAGCCTGGTGCAGCGTATCGCCGGCACCGGTGCGAAAAAACAGCGGGCAAACCTCGGAATCGACGCGGGCGTCGACGATCGGAAAGATCTCTGCCCAGGCGCATCGACTGCGCTGCCCCCAGACCGAAACCGCCATGCGCGCACCCGGCACGAGCTTTTGCGCCATCACCGCGAGTGCGCGCTCGGGGTCTGGCATGTACATCAGGCCAAGGCCGCACAGGGCGACTTCAAAGCTGCCGTCCAGGTCGGGCAACGCCTCGGCGTCGCCGCGTTCGAAGTGGCAGTTGTCGAGGCCGAGCGCCGAAGCGGCGGCACGCGCGGTGTCGACCATTTTCCCGGACAGATCGATGCCCGTCACCGAGCCCTGCCTGCCGACCGCAGCTGCCGCCGCAAGCGCCAGAACGCCCGTCCCGCAGGCGACATCGAGCACGCGATCGCCGGGCGCGATAGCGGCTCGTTCGAGCACGCCCTGTGTCGCCGGCTGGAGCTGCTTCAGCCAGTGCCGGTCATAGAAATCGACCGCGCGATCCCAGCCGTAGCGCTGGATGCGTCGTTGCAGTCGCGCGTCCATCACGCCACCGCTGCGGTCGGGAGGACGCGCATTTCGCGGCTCAGACTTTGCGCTGTCTTGAACAGCTGCAAATCCGGGCTGCGCTCGTCGGCTTCGTCGAGAACCCGCTGCAGCTCGCTCGCCGGGGCGTCGCTGTCGAAAATGACGAGGTAGGCGAGGGCGCCGTAGTTCGGCACTTCGGCCTGGCCGCAAAACAGGCCGCGGATGTCCACTTGCGCGCGCAGCTCGACCTCGACGCCGCGTATCGGGACGCCGAGGTAGGCGGCACGCATCGAATATCCAATCGCCAGGCAGGTGCTCAGTGCGGCCCGGGCCAGGGTGCTCGGTGTTGGCCCGCTGGCGGTGCCGCCAATCGGCTCCGGCATGTCGGCGACCAGGCGCCACTGGTCTTCGCTGAATTCACAGCGCGTACCGTCGCGGACGGAGGCGCGAGCGATGGTGTGCATCTGCGCCGCTTCGGGACGCTTCGAAAAGATGTGCTCGGCGCGTTGCAGCGCAGATTGCAGGGGCTGCTGATTCATGTCCTTTCTCCTTACGGGGTGTGGATCGACCGGTGGGCTCTTGTTGCGCTTGCTGCCGGTCCGGGGCTCGTACGGAGTTTCCTGCATGAGCGTCAATCGGTCGTCAATGCGTCGTCAATCGCGGCGGGATCTTTCAGAAGCCGGCCGACGTGAGGAGACGGTCGAGGGCGCTGCCGACAAAGCGCCGTATCTCGCTTGCCGTGAGCAGCGGGCGGATACGCCTCGCCTCGGCGAGTGTCTTGAGCGCCTCGTCATCCTTGCCGAGTTTGCTCAGGAGCATGGCCTGGACAATTCGTGCCGGATAGAACTTTGCATCCGACCGGCAAGCGCCCTGCGCGGCATCGAGCGCTTCCTCGATCCGGTTCAGGTGCACCAGGCCGCTGGCCAGTGCCGTCAGCCAGACCGCGCGGCGGTAGTCGGTCGGGCTGGTGCGCAGGCCGCGACGCAGCGCCTCGACGGCGGCTTCGAACTGCCTCTGCAGGAAGCGCGTGGCGCCGAGTGCCGCCCAGGCCTGCGCGTTGTTCGGGTTCTCCTCGATGGCGCGCTCGAGCAGCGGCGCGGCGCGCGCCGGATCGCCGAGGTGGGCAATGGCGCAGGCGGCGATGCCGAGAACTTCGGATCGTGTCGGTGCCAGCTCCAGCGCTTTTTCCGCCTCGGCCCGCGCCTCGGCAAGGGCCGTCTCGCCGTGCAGCAAGCCCCAGTCCTGGGCGAAGGCCATGATCAGCGCCTTGTGCGCGCGTGCCAGGGCAAGCTCTGGATCGAGCGCAATCGCCTCCCGATAGCGGCGCACGGCAAGGTCCACGGCGGCTTCGGACCATCCGGCGGAGAACAGCGCGCTGGCGGCCTGATGGGTCTTGTGCCAGGCATCCTGCCGGTCATTGCCCTCATCATCGACATCGCCCACGGCGGCTTCGGCGAGGCCGAGTTGCTGTTCGATCCTGGCCGCGGTTCCGGCAACGAAATTGTCGAATTCGGCGAGATCGCAGGGAATTCCGAACTCATCGATCTTGGTGACTGCGTTAATTGCGTTGACCGCGGCCTTGCCGCCGTGCGACGCCAGATCCTGTTGCAGGCTCCACAGGTACTGCGCCTTCTTTCCGTCGACAAGCTGCACGGCAATGCGCAGGCAGCCGGCTTCGGGCTGGCGCAGGCTGCCGGTGACCAGATAGCTGGCGCCCAGCACCCGTGCGAGCTGCGTCAGATCGTCGGGATTCGGCTGCATTGCCGCGACGACCGCCGCTTGCACCACCACCCGGAAGCCGGGGGCACGCGCCAGCTGGGCGCTGATTTCATCGGCGATGGCCGCGGCAAGCGGGCCGAGTTCGCGCGCGCGCGCGAGGTTGGCGAACGGCAGGACGGCGACCACCGGCCGCCCGTCTTCTTCGCCGCCGCGCGGCCTGGCGCTTGCCTTGCGCAGGGACTCATGAAGGGCCTGCGTTGCCGCGTCGGGTTCGACCTGCAGTTGCTTCAGCAGCAGTTCCCGGCACAGCTGATAGTGCTGCAGCGCTTCGCTGCGCCGGCCGAGGGCGTCCAGCGAGCGCATCAAGGCGCGGTGGGCGCTTTCGTTCGTCGGATCGTCAGCGAGCAGCCGCTGCAGCACGCGCATCGCGGCCTCGTGCTCGGCCTGCCCGGCGTGCCGTGCAGCGAGCCGCATCATTGCCGCCAGCGCCGCCTTCGCCAGGCGCGCGCGTTCGGCGTCCAGCCATTCCTCGAAGGCCTCGGCTTTCGTCGCCAATCCGTCGACAAGAGCCCCGGCGTGGAGCAGCAAGGCACGCTCAAGTTCAGCGGCGTCGGTGCTCGCCACGAGCGCGGCGAATTCAGCCACATCGGCTGTGCAAAGGCGCCCATCCAGGCACAGCGTTTCGCCGCTCGCGTCGACAATCGGCGCCTCCCGTCGCAAGGCAGTGAGCACTTGGCGCAAACTGTGGCGGGCGCGCTCCTCGGCAAGCTCGCCCCACAACAAACCGGCCATGCGCTCGCGCGTGACGGTAGCGGGGCTGTGGACAGCGAGAACGGCAAGCATGCCCTGCGCCTTGCGCGAGGCGACGGCAATTTCGCGGCCGTCCTCGTCGTCGAGGCGAAAGCCGCCGAGCAGTGTCAGCCGGAACTTCGGCATCAGGGGGGATGACTCCGCAGGTGAATGGGACGAATGGCACGAATGGGACGCTTCATGATAGGGCACGAAGCTGCGTCCGTCGGCAACGCTGCCCTCCGCTCGCCGCCATTGGGCTGCACTGCCGAACCGGGGTGATCACCCGGGCGATGCCCATCGCCTGCGCGCTAGCATTTGCGCAGGGTCTCGACGGCTTCCTGGAGTGCGGCCAGCGTCGGGAACTTGCGGCTATCCATGCCGGCCTTGTCAAGGTTCAGCCGCACGCCCCTGGCCATGGCATCGATGGTCTTCTCGGCGATCCCTGGGACCCTCTTGAGGTCATCGATGGTCCTGAAGGGACGGTGCTCAAAGAGCGCCTTGACGCGCGCCTCGCCGACGTCGACGCGACCGGGGAGTTCGCTGAGGAGCAGGAAGCCGTCCTTGTCGCCTTGATACGCGAAGACGTTGAGAGCCACTATCAGGAGATCTTCCGTCGTTGGTTCCGCCAGCGCTCGCAGCCGATGCAGGGTGTCGCGCAGGACCGCTACGGTCAGCGGGAGTTCAGGGTTCACTCCCGCGACCAGCAGATTGCCATGGAGCACCTCCCGCATTGCCTCGAAGCAGCGCTGGTCAATGCCGTCAATGGCGACGATATCGTCGGCGCTCAGGAAAGGGGCGGCTTGGAACAGCGCTGCCGCCCGGGCCTCGCCGATCTCGGCTCGCTCTGGATGCTCCGTGAGTTGCAGGAAGCCCGCCGTGTCGCCAAGCGCGGCCATGGTGTTGACGGTGGTCAGCAGCAGGTCGGCTTGCGAAGAACCCTGAGAGGCTTCGGGCTGGACCACGCTGGGCAGATATTCTCCCAGTTCGCATTCGGATACCAGTGGCGTCAAAGCGGCCAGCGCGGAGCCAGCGATGTAGCCGTTCTTTTCGTTGGCCACCAGCTGCTTCAGGGTGTTGACCCCGCGGGCGAGCATCTTCTGCGGTCGTCGCAGATGCATCGACAAGGACAGGCCGCAGACGGCACCGAGGCGCGATGCGTTGTCATGCGACCTTGCCGCGCGTTCGGCGAGCCCCAGAAAGGCCTCTGTCCGCGAGTCCACCGTGCGTGTGATTGAGCCAAGGATTTCGTAAGCCAGCACGCGGACGATGGGGTCCCGATCGTCCCGGGCTGCAGCGAGGCACAAATCCCAGGCCGCGCTCATCTCCGAGCGGAAACAGGCCAGGATGGCCTGCTTGCG
>LBIU01000257.1 GCA_000987445.1 Candidatus Accumulibacter adiacens
AGCGCCTCGGCGAAATCCGGTCGGTACTCCAGCGCTCGCCGCAGATGGTCTTCTGCCTCGCTGAACCGGCGTTGTTCCGCGAGCGTCGCACCGAGGGCGAGCAGCGCTTCGGGAAACTGTGCCTTCGCCTCGAGCGCCTTGCGCCAGGCAAGCTCGGCTTCGCCTTCTCGGTCCAGATCGTCGAGCGTATTGCCCAGGTTGTAGAGCGCCTCGGCGAAGTCCGGGCGGCATTCGAGCGCCCGCCGTAAGGCGTTCTCCGCTTCACCCAGTCTGCCCAGACCGCGCAGCGTGTCACCGAGGTTGTTGTATGCGTCGGCCAGTTCCGGTGCCAGTTCCAGCGTACGCTGGTAGGCGACTTCTGCTTCGGCCAGGCGGCCCTGGTTCATCAGGATGTTGCCGAGGTTGAAATGTGCCGAGGCAAACTCGGGTTTCAGTGCCGCCGCGCGGCGATAGCTGGCCTCTGCTTCCTTGGCACGTCCTTGTGAGCAGAGGACGTTGCCGAGGTTATAGTGGGCTTCCGCGAAATCGGGCCTGATGCGCAGAGCGCGCCGCTGGCAGGCTTCCGCTGCCGCGAGTTCGCCCTGATCCACCAGGATCAGTCCAAGGTTGCTCTGCACCTGTTCATCGCGTGGCAGCAGCCGTGACGCGTGCCGCATCGCCGGTAGCGCTTCATCATCACGCCCCTGTGCCTTGAGCAGCGTTGCCAGCACTTTCCAGGCAAAGCCATGGCGCGGAAAGCGCTCGGTCAGCGCGCGGGCGACGTTTTCGCCCTCGCTGTAGCGCCCGGCGGAAAACAGGGCCACCAAGGCACCCTCTTCCTCGGCCGATGGCTTGCCGCTACGCGCCGGTGAGGCTTTCCTTGCGGAGCCCTTGCCGGCCTTCGGCTGCCGGGGCTCGCCGCGTTCCGGCAAGGGCTTGTCCGGTTCGGTCAGGCGCCGTGCCACGGCTTCAACGGCTTCTCCTTCCAGGCCGTGCTGTCGGCCCAGTTCGAGTACTTGCCGTGCAGTCTCCGTCTCGCCTGCCAGCAGCAGCGTTTCCAGGTAGCTCAGCCAGTACTGCCGCGACGCTGGACTGGCTTCGAGCGCGGCGACGAAATGCGGTAGGGCGGCGGCAGGCTGCTGCCGCTGGACTGCCAGAAGACCCAGGAGGTGGTTCGCTTCCGGATGATCTGCTTGCGCCTGCAGGATCGCCCGATAGAGCTGTTCAGCCTCGGCGAGCTGGCCGGCTTGATGACATGTCAGCGCTTTCGCCAGCGCCTGGGCGAGTGCCTCGTCGAGCGTGGGCAGGTGCTCGCCTTCTGCTGCGCTGCCGCTTTTCTGCGGCGAATCATTCCCCGATTCGGACATCGGTCTGGTCTTCCTGTGGGGCGGCAATGCCGAGTGAGGCGAGGTCGAGACCTGCGTTCTCCAGCTGGCCACGCAGCGAGGCAGCCTCGGCCCGCAACAGAAGCCGCGTTGCCGCGTCGCTGGCGGTCACCGTCAGCGTCAGCTGCTGTCCATGGATATGCAATCGCGCGTCGACCTCGCCAAGTCTGGGAAGGGCCAGACGAAGTCGCGTCTGCCACTTGTCGCCAGCCTCATCATGGTCGCTTTCGTGGCCCTGGCCCTGCTTTTCGATCTCCCACCGCATTTGCTGACCGGGCCAGACCTGTCCGTGCCAGGAGAAGTTCTGCGTGGCGAAAGCTTCCAGTTGCTGCTGGACAAGGGTCTGCGCCTGTGGGGCGACTGGCTGAGCGAGTTGTGCGGGCGCGGCAGGCTGGGCGGATGGCGAGGATTGCATGGCCCCCGCCTTGCCTGCCGACTCGCCGGCAGCCCCCGGCGTCGGCGC
>LBIU01000258.1 GCA_000987445.1 Candidatus Accumulibacter adiacens
CGCTTCGCCGCGCACGCCGAACTGGGCGAGGCGCTGATCGCCGAGGGGGCTTTCGAACGCGCGGCCGCTGCCTATCGCGAAGCACTCGCCGACGCCGTGGCCATCGGGCTGCCGGCCTGGGCCAGCGCCACCGTGCGTCGGCGCCTCGCCGAAGCCGACGCCGGTCGTGGTGCCCTCGATGAAGCCTGGCGGGGCTATGACGCTGCGGCGCAGGAAATGATCCGTGCCGGCGATCCCCTGGCTGCTGCCTGGATCGAGCTCGAACAGGCCAATTGCGCGCGCGGGGCGGGGGCGCTCGAGCACGCGCAGCAGCTTGTGGAAGGCCCCGGACTTCTCCGCCTGGCTGGCGAAGTGCCGCATCTGGCCAGCGAACGGCTGCTCATCGCAGCACGATTGCAGGCCGGCTGCGGGTGCTTTTGCGAAGCCGCCGAGCTGGCACGGCGGGCGCGCAAAAAAGCGCTCGAAGCGCTTGCCCCACTCAGCTACTACGGCGCTGCGGTCGTCCTCGCCGAGGCACTCGAAGCCCGTGCTCGGCGTTCCGAGGCCTACGCCACGCTGGCCACGGCGTGGGTCACGCTCGGCGACCTCTTGGGGAACGAGGTCGCCGAATCCTGGGTCGCACCGATCATTGAGGCGTACCGGATGAAATGGGGAGCGGCTGGCTTTGCGGCCGCCAAGTCGGCGCACGATAGCCGCCGGCGGGCCGAGATGGCGGCCGCCCGTTAGATGGAATGATGGCCATGGCCGGCTTGGCCGTGCGCAATGCGGCGCGGACTGTCGGCCATGCCGAAGCAGGACGCGCGGAGCGCTGTGCTCACCGGCTTGCGTGAGCGTGCTGCTGGGCAATCCTGGAGGACAGACGATGACATTCATGACGAAAGCCAAGGGCAGTGCGGCAGGCAGGGTGGCCGAGCAAGGCAAGTCCCGGTCCGCAATCAAGCGCGACGCCGGTACGCCCCGCTTCCTGACCGCACGCGGCAAGATGACGGTGCGGCCGGCGCGCGACCAGGGCGCAGAGCTCGATGCCGAGCGCGCCGGTGCGCGCCTGCTGGAGGGAGGCGCCCGTGAGGCGCCGCAAGTGACGCCGATCAGCAAGCGCCCCGGTGCGGACCGGCTGGGGGGCTGGCTGGCGCAGCAGGCGACAGCGGGCGAGCGGCTGCCTTCCGAATACTCGGAATGGTCGGGGCCACAGGATGTGCGCATCCATTCCGGCGCTCGCGGCGGGCGGATCGCGAGCTCGCTGGGCGCGAACGCGGTCACCGTCGGCAAGGACATCTTTTTCGCGCCCGGCCGCTATGCGCCGGGCACGCCGGGCGGCGATCGCCTGTTGGCGCATGAACTGGCACACGTGGCCCAGCAGGGCGGTGAGCCACGGGCATTGCAGTGCGATCTGATGCAAAGCATGCCGGTGGCGCTCGGCGTTTTCGAGATCGGCATGGCGACCCAGACGACGCCGCCGGGTCTGTCGGGCACGATTGCCTTTCAGCCGGATCCGAACGGCCCTTACTCGGCGGAGATCGGTCTCGTTCAGGCGGTCAATGCCACCGACGTTTCGGGAACCACGACGCCCTCTTCCGGGGCGCCGGTCGACTGGCGCAACATGATCGACGCCAACACCGGCGTGCGGGGGACCGAGGCCGGGCGCATGGAGCAGATGACGCCGGGCACGCCAGGTGGCGCCCCGGCCGGCTGGATGATCGACAACCTGCCGTCGGCCACGCCGCGTGGCGACGCGGGTTCGCCCAATTACATCGAGCACTTCGGCATCGGCGGTGACAACCAGTACGGCTGGCTGCGCTCTCCGACCGATTTCGGTCCGGCCTCCCTGTTCGATTTCCCCAGCCTGTCGTTCGACAGTGATCTCGATTTCGAGACCGTGGCCAAGGGCACCGACAACCAGACGATCTATGGCGCCATTTCCTGGGGCTTCCAGATCCGCAGCGGCGTCGTGCAGAACGAATACGCCAGCGTGCAGGACAGCGCCTCGGCCGTCTTCGACGAGGCCCTCGAGCGCTTCCGCGGCTACTACGTGCACGAGCCGGTGGTGCTCTATTTCGACACCAATCAGGAGCTGCCGATGGCCGGCGAGGAGGGCAAGCTGGCGGATATCCCGGATTATCTGGATCGCTATCCCGACGTCACGGTGGGCATCGAGGGCAATGCCGACGTGCGCGGCGGTGAAGCCGCCAACATCGATCTCTCGCAGCGCCGCGCCGACGCCGCGCAGAACCTGCTGTTGCTGGCCGGCGTCGATGCGACGCGCATTGCCTTCTCCTTCGGCTTTGGCGAAACGGACATCTTCTCCGAGCACGGCACGGCGCCGGGCGCGGCGCAGCCGCGTGACGCGGGACGCTTGCGCGCCAATCGCCGCGTGGTGATCACTTTCTCGCACACCGTTTCCAACCACCCGATCGTGATGCCGTGAGCGATGAAATCGTCACCCTGGTGGAAAACATCAATCGTTCTCCCGAGCCGCTGCACGCCGATTTCACCTCCGAAGTGCGCGCACTGGTACGGAGCGGCCTGCCCGCGGCCCGAGCGGTGTTGCCGCTGCTGCTGTCGCCGGATGAGCTGACGCGCCTGCGTGCCCAACGGGTGCTCGAAGGCGTCAGCCGCCATGTCGCTGCCGACAGCTGGGGTGGCGACTGGGCGCTGCTGTGGCATGAAAACGGCGACTACCAGTGGCGGGCCGAAGCGGAGAAACGGCAGGCGGCGGTCGACAGGTGGCGGGTCTGGCTCGATCAGGCCGGCGCCCAGGCGCCCAGGAAGCAAGGGTAAATGTTCATCCCCGCGCAAGTGTCGCCATGGTCGTGGAGCGAGCCTGCTCGCACGCGAAATCTCGACGCTGCTCGCGCATCCGCACGCAAAGAAACGCGCCCCGTCGATGGGCTTCCTGCTTTGCCGGTTTGCTGCCCGCAGTCGCGCGCGTCCTGCGGCAGCAAACCGGCGCTTATCCCGGATTATTTCGCCTGCAAGCGGTTCAGGTAGTCGATCAGGGCAAGAATACGCAGCCGAACGTAGAGTTCCATAGGGACTTTCGTGTCGGCAAAATAATTCTTGGCGCCGGCTTCATCGCTCAGGTAACTGCGACCCCAGACCGGCATGCTGCGCTCGCCGTGAAGCTTGACCACCTGCCGTCCGTCGATCACGCCATAGACGCGCCCGAACGGAAAAACGCCACCGTTGTTCTTGGTCAAAATGGTCAGGTCGCTGGGCGCCACTTTCAGCATATCGGCGATCGGGCCCTTTCCTTTGCCGTTCTGGCCGTGGCAGACCGCGCACTTGTCGTCATACTCCTGTTTTCCAACATCCATGAGCGCGTCATCAGCGGCGCGAGTTTGGCCATTGAAAGCCATCGCCATGCTGGCAGCGACGAGGATGCTCTTCAGTCTCCTGTTCATGATGTCCCCTTTCGGAAAGATGCCTGACGAGTGAACAGATCACCCGCCCAGCTCTTTCAGCCTAGCGTATGACCTTTTAGGTGCAATGGTAATGGGGCCGGTTCTTGACCCACCTCAAAGCCCGTTCGCCCTCGTGGCGACGGGCGCCGAGGGACGTGGCGGACACGACCATCGGCGCCGAGCGCCTCTATACTGTTGCGGCGAACCCATCAGGACACCCCCCGCATGCTGAACATGAACTTCGCCGAAGCCGTGTGCGTCGACACCGCCTGCGCGCCCTGGCAGCCCAGCCCGATGCCCGGCGTGTGGCGCAAACCTCTGGCCCGCGAGGATGCCGAGCGCGGGCAGGCGACGAGCATCGTGCGCTACGACGCCGGCGCCCGCTTTGCCCGCCACTTGCATCCCGGTGGTGAAGAGATCTTCGTGCTCGACGGCGTGTTCTCGGACGAGGGCGGCGATTACGGGCCCGGCAGCTACCTGCGCAATCCTCCCGGCAGCGGCCATGCACCGTTCAGCGAAGCCGGCTGCGTGCTGTTCGTGAAGCTGCACCAGTTCGCCGCCGGCGACACCGCAAGCGTGCGCATCGACACCAGCCGCGCAGCCTGGCTACCGGGGCAGGGCGGACTGCAGGTGATGCCGCTGCATTCCTACGAGGTCGAGCAGGTCGCGCTCGTGAAATGGCCGGCCGGCGAACGCTTCGTGCCGCATCGGCATTGGGGAGGCGAGGAGATTTTCGTGCTCAGCGGCGAGTTCATCGACGAACACGGCCGCTACCCGGCGGGCAGCTGGCTACGCAGCCCGCACCTCAGCGCGCATTGCCCGTACACGGACGTTGCAACGGTGATCTGGGTGAAGACCGGGCATTTGCCAGCGGGTGTCGCATAGGGCCAGGGGTCGGAGTCAACTCGGTCGTGTGCGGCTGACGCTCATGAACGCACCCTTGGCGACCAGGACGTCGACGAGTTCGTGGCGGGCGTGAGGCGGCATTTCCCCGTCTCCGGCGACAACGTTGACTTCCTTTCCCTGCCGGTCGTCTCGTACTCAGGCCTCATACGCTTCGCCGCTCTTCCAGTGCCAGGCGCACCGCGAGCCCGGTGAGCATGAAGCCCATTACCCAGCGCTGCAGCACCAGCCAGGCCCGATTGCGGGCAAACCACGAGGCCATGCCGGCCGCGAACAGGGCGACGAGCAGATTGACCGAGAAGCTGACGGCGATCTGCGTGCAGCCGAGCGTGATGCCTTGCAGAAAGACCGAGCCGCGTTCGGGGGAGACGAACTGCGGGAAGACCGAGAGGTAGAAGACGGCGATCTTCGGGTTAAGCGCGTTGGTCAGGAAGCCCATGACGAACAGACGGGCGCTCGAATCGGGTGGCAGTGGCCGCGGCTCGAACAGCGTGCGTACTCCCGGTCTGAGGGCCTGCCAGGCCAGCCACAGGAGATAGGCGGCACCGGCCCACTTGAGGATTTCGTAGGCCAGCGGAACGGCGAGGAAGAGGGCGCTCAGGCCGATGGCGGCGGCCAGCATGTGCACCAGGAAGCCGGCGACGACGCCGAACAGCGAGATGACGCCGGCCTTGCGGCCCTGGCAGATCGAGCGCGAGATCAGATAGATCATGTTCGGCCCGGGGGTCAGGACCATCAGCAGCGCGGCGCCGGCGAACAACAGCAGCTCATTGGTGGGGATCATCGCTGCTCCTGGGAAATCTTGACAGCGGTACCGCCTTTTCGGGCATGGTCATCGCAGGCGGGGAAGGTCGCCGCATTGCCTGTGGCAGGCTCCCCCTCTCCGCCTTCCTCGCTCCCAGGAGGTGCGAGGGGCTGCGTGGTGCTTGGGCGAGCAGCGGCGCTTTGGCTGGCAACGCCGTGGCCGATGAAGGCCGGTGAGCGGCGCTGGCGAAGGCAGCGGATTGGCTCTGGATTGCCGCGTCGGCGGTGCGGCGCTCGTTCGCGCGGCTGTTGTCATGACGGGAAGCATTCGGAGCACTCGAAAGCGAAGCCGACCCCGTAGACCGAGCGGATCGGCTCCTCGTCCGGGAACGCCAGGGCAAGTTTCTTGCGCAGGTTTTTCAGGTGGCTGTCGATGGCGCGTTCGGACACTTCGAGGTTGTCGGCGTAGAGGGCGTCGAGCAGTTGCGCGCGCGAGAAGACGCGTCCCGGTCTGGCGGCCAGCGCCTGCAGCAGCTTGAACTCCTTGGGGGTAAGTTCGAGGTTCTTGCCGGCGACGCGCGCCTGCATGGCCTCGGCGTCGATGTCGAGCGTTGAGCCACTCGCGCCAGGGCTGCCCGCTGCAGCGGCTGGCGGCTGGGCGCGGCGCAGTACGGTCTTGACGCGGGCGACCACTTCGCGGGGCGAGTAGGGTTTGCAGATGTAGTCGTCGGCGCCGAGTTCGAGCCCGAGCAGGCGGTCGATTTCTTCGCTGCGCGCGGTGACCATGATCACCGGCAGCTCCGAGGTCCTGCGCAGTTCGCGCAGGATTGAAATGCCGTCCATGCCGGGCAACATCAGGTCGAGCAGCAGCAGGTCGGGCGGCGCCTGTCGCAACGCGGCCATCGCCACCAGGCCATCGGCAATGGTGGTGGCGACGAAACCGTCGCGCTGCAGGTATTCGGCGAGGATCTGGGCGAGGTCGGTTTCATCCTCGACGATCAGGATGCGTTGGCTCATGGTTTTTCCAGGGGGAGTTCGATGCGGATCTTGAGGCCGCCGAGCGCCGATGCGCTGGCGCTGATCTGGCCGCCGTGTGCTTCGACCAGGGTCCGGCAGATCGCCAGCCCCAGGCCCGAGCCGCCGAAAGCCCGGCTGCGCGAGGGTTCGGCGCGGAAGAAGCGTTCGAACAGCCGCGGCAGGGTGGCCGCGGGCGGCGCCGGCGCGCTGTCGTCAAACTCGAGCAGCAGCTGCTGCGCGCTGGCGCGCGCGCCAATCCTCAGCTGGCCGCCGGCCTGGGTGTAGCGCAAACTGTTCTCGAGCAGGTTGCCGAACACTTGCTGCAGGCGCCCGGCGTCGCCGCGTACCCGCCAGCCGGCATCGGCCAGGTGCGAGCTGTCGAGCCGGATGTTGGCCGCGTTGTAACGCTCGCGAAAAGTCTCGATGGCTTCTTCGAGGACTGCCACCGGAGCCAGCAGTTCACCTTCCATGGCCCCCGCGGCGGGTTCTCGATCGAGCGTCAGGCGCAGGTCGTCGACCAGCTTGGTCAGTTGTTGCACTTGCTTGTGCAGACGGTCCAGGGTCGCCGCGTTGGGCGTACGCACGCCGTCCTGCATGGCCTCGATTTCGGCGCGCAGGACGGCCAGTGGCGTGCGCAGCTCGTGCGAGCTTTCCGAGATCCAGGCCCGGCGCGATTCCTCGACACGGCCGAGGCGTTCGGCCATGTCGTTGAAATCGGCGGCCAGTTGGCCCAGCTCATCTTCGCTGCGCACCTGGATGCGTGCATCGAGTGCGCCGCCGGCGATCTGGCGCGAAGCGCGTGCCAGATCGCCGATCGGCGCCAGCAGATGGCGGGCCAGCAGCCATGCCGCGAGCAGCGAGAATGCGAGCGCGGCCAGGCCGGCGAAGAGCATGCTTTCGGTCTGGCTGGCCAGAAAAGCGGCGTCGAGTTCGCGTCCGGAGGACGGTGCCGCCTGCAGCGTCAACTGACCGACGACCGCGCCCTGGTAGACGATCGGCCTTGCCGCGCCAGCGCCCCCAGTCGCGGCGTTTCCGGCCAGCCACTGGCCTGCGGCATCGACCAGCGCCAGGCGCGGGCCAACGCGAAGAAGGTCGAACGGCGGGCGCGCGTTGGGCCGAGCTCGCTGCGGGGCTGTGCCGCGCGTGCCGCCGTCCGGCGGCGGGTCTGTAGTTTCTGCCGGTAGCTGTCCTTCGCCGCCGGCAGCGGCAGCTCCCGGACCTTGACCCTGCCAGAACGGCGGCGACTGCGAGCCTGGTGGAAAGCCTGCTGGGCGCCCTGGGCCTTGACCATCGAGGCTGCCTTCCGGATGCGGGCGCGACAAACGCCGCCAGATCTGCTCCGGTGCAGCGCGCAGGAAATCCCAGTTGCCCTCCCTGGCATATTCGGATTCGATGTTGCTGACCGTGCCGTCCAGGCGTGCCAACTCGGCGGCGCTCGTGTAGCGCTCGAAACCATCGCCCAGATTCCAGCGCATGAGCAGGGTCAGGAGCAGGGCCATGGCCGTCGCCAGGGCAAAGGTGGCCAGGAAAACCTTGCCTTGTATGGTCAGGCGAATCATGAGGTGGATGTCTGCAGAAGGGCGGCCGACCAGGCCGGGACACCATGATCGCCACGATTGCCGTAGCCGACAAGTGCTGCTTCGGCAATCGTCTGTCCGGCGACCAGCAGCGAGAAAGCCACCGGACCGCGGGATTCGCAGATCCAGCCAAGGCTCTCGGCTTCGATTTCACCGCTGGCAGTCGTTAGCCGGTGCCGTGAACGCTGCTGCCAGAGGCCGCGAGCGGCGTCCCAACGGCGTTCGCAATTGCTGTCGAGATTGGCGCCAAAGGGGTGGCGCAAGCGCCGCGCAAGGCGCAGCGAGAGCGGCAGCGGCAGCAAGGAAGCGTCCGCCGCGTCGCGCCAGCGCAGCGCTTGCGCGGCAAATGGGATCATCCCGAAAGCCAGGACGAAGGCGTCCAGCAGAAGATCCGGCGAGCCGCGCCGCTCATGCAGCGCCAGCAGGCTGCGGGCGCTGCTCGCCTGCACGCTGCCGCCAGCGGATGAGACCAGGCGAGTGTCGCCAAGCAAACCGGTTTGTGCGGCGAGCTGCCACTCGCTGGCGCCGGACTTGAACCGCCATTCGCGGCCAGGCCTGGGCGAGCAGGCGGTGGAAAGGGAGGCCGTGCTGCTCACCGCTTCGACCGTCTGTCCTTCGCGAGGCTGGCCGTCGAGCGCATAGTCACGGCCGTCGATCAGGCAGTGCGCGAGATGAAAGGGGACCGTTGGCGAGCCAAGCCGGGAGCCGCGCTGGACGTGCATGTGCAGGTGCGGCTGTGGCGAGCGGCCGGAGTTTCCGCAGCGACCGAGCAGCGTGCCGGGCGTCACGCAATCGCCCGGGGAAAGCTTGATGCTGCCCCGACGCAGATGCGCCAGCAACACGTAGAGTCCGCCGCCGATGTCGATCAGAATGTGGTTTCCCCAGTTGTCGACCAGATTCATCTCGCCAGGCGGGTTGTCGGCGATGTCGTTGCGAATGGCCGCCACCTGGCCCCGGACAGGCGACCGTACCGGCTGGTTGAAGGCATGAAAATCGCTCAGCCGCGAACCGGCACGGCAATAGCTCTGACCGTCTACCGTGGTCACGAAGTCGAGGGCATAGCGCCAGGCGCCCTGATGGGTATGCGCGCCATCGACGGCCTGCGAGATGCTCATCCGGCCGGCATATGGTGGGAGGAGCGCCGTGCTGCCGCTGGCCAGCCCGCGGGCACTGGCCAGGCGCGCGTTGACCAGGCTCTCCTCGGGACAGGCCGGCACTGCGAGCCAGAAGCGCGTCCAGCTGGCGCTGCTCTCGGCGCGCAGTGCGGCGCTGGCCAGCCACACGGTGAGCACGAATGGGGCCGATAGCGGCGGCACGCCGAAGGGTGCGGACAGTGCCAGCATGCCGGCCGACAGTGCGCTGGCGACCAGTACGGCGCCGGCCGTAAGGGCCAGCGTACGCCGCGTCGGCACGGCGAGGAGGCCACCGATAAAGATCGCCACCAGCGCCCCGTTGAAGCAGGCCAGCAGCGCCAGACTCGGCATTGGCGTGGCATTGATCACAGCGAGCAGCGTAGTGGCCAGCAGGCCGCCAGCGACGGCGAGCAGGGCCAGGATTCGCGAGGCGACGAGCAGCGCGGTCAGGACCAGAATGCCGGCCAGCGGATTGGCCACGAAGAACAGGGCACCGGCATGCGCCAGTGTCGAGGAGACAGCGGCGGCCGCGTGGGCGGGCAGCCAGTCGGGCATGATCGGCCAGGCAGGCCATGCGGCGCGGAGGGGCAGGGCGATGCCCTTGGCCACCGCCAGCAGGGTCCAGGCGGTACACAGAAAAGGCGCACCGAGTAGCGGCAGGCCGCGTGCGCCGAAGGGGCCGGCGAGCATCTGGCGCAGCGCGCTTGCCAGTGGCACGCCCAGCAGCCCGCCAAAGGCGGCGAGCGCGAACAGGCGCGGCTCGCTGGCGTGGAAGGCGCCAAGGGCGAGGCCGGCGTAGATGGCGTTGAGGATCTCGGCTTCGCCAGGCAGGGCCGGCAAGCGCAGCAGGCGGCGTGTCAGTAGCGCGGCGACGCCGGCGGTGAGACCGCAGAAGCCGGTTGCCGGGTCGCACAGGGTTGCCGCCAGGACCAGTGCCCCGACCAGACGCTGCCGCGCCAGGAACAGTGCGCCGTAGGCGTCCAGCAGGCTGCCCAGAGCGTCGTTCAGGGCGCGCACTTCAGCCTCCCGCCATGGTCAGCGGAACGACGCCGGCGACGCTGGCCGCGTCGGCCTGTGCCAGATGCGCCGGCAGGCGCTCCGGAGCGCAGACGACCTCGAGATCCTCCGCCGCACGGATCAGGCTCACTTCGCGGTCGCCGTGGATCAACACCACCGCCGGACGGTATTCGATGAACTGCATCGACTGGGTGGTGTTGTAGGCGCCGACCGGCGCAATCAGCAGCAGGTCGCCGACGTCCAGCGGCGGCAACTGCACGGAATGCCGCAGGACATCGATATTCATGCACAGCGGCCCGTAAAGCACGGTATCGCGCGGCTGGCCGCGCACCGGTGAAGCGAGCCGCACAGGATGGTCGTACCACAGCGCGGTAAACAGGGCATTCAGGCCGGCGTCGAGGATGGCGGCCGGGCGGCCGTCGGCGGTTTCCTTGCGACCGACCACCGAGCTGATAAGGCTCTGCGCGTCGTCGATGACCGCGCGGCCGCTTTCGAAAATCAGCAGCGGGCGCGCTTCCCTCCATACGAGTCGGTAGGCCGTTCCTGCCAGGAAGGCATCGCAGATGGCTTCGGCATATTCCTCGATGTCCGGCGTGCTCTGCTCGGGCGCCAGATAGATGCCTTGCAGCGCATTGCAGGACGGCAGTCCGCCGCCAATATCGATGTAGCTCAGGCGCGTGCCGTCGGCTTCGATTTCCCGCGCCAGCGTGCACAGCGTCGTCACTGCGGCGGCGTAGGCACGCGGGTCGAGGATGAAGGTGCCGATGTGGCAGTGCAGGCCGTTCATGCGCAACTGCGCGCTGGCCTTGACCCTGCTGATCGCGGCGCGGGCCGCGCCGCTTTCGAGCCTGAAGCCGAAGCGGCTCCAGGGCTCGCTGTAGCCGGTTTCGAAATTGAGGCGCAGGGCGACCGGAACGCACTCGCCGCGTTCTTCGCCGATACGTTCGACCAGCGCCAGTTCGTCCACATGATCGATGTGGATCAGCGCGCCTTCGGCAATTGCCCGTTCGAGAATCGGGCGTTGCTTGTTCGGTCCGTTGAAGACGATATGTGCCGCCGGCACGCCAAGCGCGCGCGCCTTTTCGTACTCGAAGCGCGATACCACTTCGGCCCAGGAGCCTTCCTGGTGAAGGATGGAACAGACGGCGCCGTTGTAGTTGGTCTTGTACGACCAACCGTGAATCACGTTCGGGTAACGCGCGGCAAAGGCCTGCTGGATGCGCCGGAAGTTGGCACGCAAGCGCTGCTCGGAGGTGACATAGAGCGGCGAGCCGTAGCGCTCGACCAGGGTCGCGATCGGCACGCCATCGATCTCCGACTGGCAGTCGGTCCGCGTACGGCGGCGACCGAAGGTGTTCAGCGATTGCAGTTCCACAGGCGCGATGCGTGGCGTTTCCCAGGTCAGCTTGTTCATGGTGTTTTCCTTGCGGGGTTCAGGCGGCGAGGCTCACGGAGGCACGCGGATGCAGGGTGCTGCCGCTTGCCGTGAGGGTGGCGACTTCGTCGAGGCTGACGATCGTTTCCTGGGCGTGACGGATGAAGCTGGTACCCGGACGCGGCGGCGCCAGATCGAGCTCTTCGGGTCGGGCACCATTCATCAGCGCCAGCAAGGCGGCCGGCAGGTTGCGGCCAACGCCGTGGCTGAGATAGATCCATGCTGGAAAGCGCGGATTGATTTCGATCAGCTGCAGGGTGCCGGCAGCGTCGCGGAGCATCTCGATCTCCAGCGGGCCGCGCCACTTGAGGCTGCGCAACAGGCGACGTCCGGCTTCCTGCAACTCGGGGTCGTCGATGGCGACGCCGGCCCAGGCCTTGCCCTTGTCGGTGATCGCCTGTTTCCGGATCATCACCTCGCCGATCATTGCGCCGCTGCCGTCGCCCAGGGCGGTGAGATTGACCTCGTCGCCGAGCACATGTTTCTGGATCAGTACCGGGTAGCCCCAGGTGGCGGCGATCTGCCGGTAGCGCTGGCGGGCTTCTGACGCCGAATGAACGATCCAGGCGTCGTAGAAGGCGCTCTTGATCACCAGGGGGAAGTTCCATCCGTCGGCTTCGCAGTGATCGAAGAAGCGCTCGTCGGCGAGGCGACGAACGGCGGGCGTGGCGACGCCGGCTTCCCTGCACAGCGCCGGCAGGCGGTCCTTGTCACGGCGGCGAAGCTGCGCCCGCTGCGGCAGCAGGAGGCGGATGCCGCGCTGCCCGAGCGGCGCTTCGATGGCCATGAAGTTCGGCAGTTCGGCGTCGAGGCAGGGCAGCAGGGCGTCGATGCGCTCACGGCGCAGCACTTCGTCGAGTCGTTCGAGCAGCGCCGCGGTCCCGGTCGACGGGTAGGGCAGCAGATGACCGCTGTCGCAGCTTTCGCGCTGGTAGAGGCCGGCATCGAGCGTCGCGTAGGCGAGGCCGACGATGCGGCCACGAAAGCCCGCCGCGTGTCGCAGGCAGCGGGCGACCGCACAGCCCGGGCCGGGATTGTCGGGCCGCGCGTTGATGCCGGTGACGGCCACGTTCCAGCCTGTCCAGTGCTCGTGTTTGGCGTCGGGGCTCATGCGACGTGCCTCGCCATTTGCTGGACAAAGCTGTCGACACCGGCTTCGACAACGGTGCTTGGCTGCTCGCAGAGAGCGACCAGCGCGTCGATCATCGCCTGCCGTGATCTGCCGTCCTGCATCATCAGCAGGGCGACCTGGGCGGGCGGATTGAGGCGGTAGCTTCTTCCCGTTCGGGTATCGAAGGCGTGGCCGTCAGCGTTCAGGGCAATCGCCTTGAGCCGGCGGGTTCTTGCTGGCGGGGTTTCCATTTCGTTCTCCTCAGATGAGTGGCGGCGTCGTTCGCCAGCCATGGATGCCATTCTGAGCAGCGATTTGGTAAGCGCCGGGGAGAGATCTGGGAGGAATCTGGGACGAGTTGCCTGTGCCGCCGGTCTTGTCCGCCGTCATCTTCTCGCAAGATTGTCTCGCTAGACTGAGCGATCTGCCTCCTGGGCGACGATTTCTGCGTGCCGAAGTCGGTGCGCCGCGGCGTCAGAGGGGGAGCGAGTAGCGCAGCGACGTCGGCCGCTTCGTTGGCAGCGGCGGACGACGACACGATCCGCGACACGGCGAGGCAGCGGACCCTGCATCGCAAGGGGCGAATGAGCGGGCAGATCAAGAAGCAGGCGCATTCTGCCGTGATGTGTACTTATGCACGCTGACATGAGCGCGGCGCTGCTAAGCTGGAGTCGGATCAAAGGGCAGCGGATGTTGCGGCGCAGTAGGAAAAGCCCGCGTGCTGGCGCTTGGTTGCATGCCGAAGCATGCTCAGAATTGCCGTAACTGTGTCGGATTTCGACCACCAATGGAGCTTCATCCGATGGCTTGAGAGCAACGATTAGAAGAAATCCCCAATTCTTTACTGGGGAATCATTTATAATGATGCTGCGTTGCAACACGACCGATCTCATGAGGTTTCGGCCGCGAGCTTACAGCGTCTGGCATCACCAGCCTCTCAGGAGCAACACCATGAAAGCACCCAAAATCCTACCGTGGATCGCCAACAAGACCGGTATCAGCGAAGATCTGGCGCTCAAGCTATGGCGCCGTGCGGCCGGCGAAGCCGAGGAGATGACCGGCTGCTGCGACAGTTCGGATTACTATCGACTGGCGGTGGAACGCTTCATCGACCTTTCCCAGGCCGAAGGGAATCCCATTCTGGTGCGCGAGACGCCCAGCGTGACCTGTGTCTTCTGGCTGTGGCGCCACCAGAGCCGCATCTCGAGCATGCACCTGATTGCCGTGCAGAATGTCGCCAAGCTCTTGCAGTCGGGAGTCAGCAAGCTGTTGCGCATCGAGGGACCAGCCCTCTGACGGTCACGAC
>LBIU01000259.1 GCA_000987445.1 Candidatus Accumulibacter adiacens
GCTTTTCGCGACGACTCGGCACCTCTTGCCACTCTTCGCCCTACCAGCCCCTGACAAGGCGTCACGTCGGTCGCTTCGGCCACTTCGGTCACATCTCGCCCGGCCGCGCAGCTGCCGCTCGGCCACCGAGGCCCGCCAGTCAGTCTTTTTGAAAGCCCCTGCGCATGCGCCCACCTCCTCTCGACGGACTTCGCGTTCTTGACCTGAGCAGACTCCTGCCAGGACCGCTGGCAACCATGCACCTCGGCGATCTCGGCGCCGAGGTGATCAAGATCGAGGATCCCGGCAGCGGCGACTACGCCCGCGCCGCTGGCGCGGTGCACGGCAAGACCAGCTACTTCGAGCTGGTCAATCGCAACAAGCGCAGCCTGACGCTGGACCTCAAGCAGGCCGCCGGCGTCGCTGCCTTCATGCGCCTCGCCGCCAGCGCGGATGTCATCGTCGAAGGCTTTCGCCCCGGCGTCGTCGACAAGCTGGGTATCGGCTACCAGGCCGTCGCGGCGATCAACCCGCGCATCGTCTATTGTGCGATCACCGGCTACGGCCAGGACGGACCCTACCGCGACCGCGCCGGCCACGACCTCAATTACCTGGCCTACAGCGGACTGCTCGACCAGATCGGTATCGCTGGCAGCGCGCCGGCGATTCCCAACTTCCAGATCGGGGACCTGCTGGGCGGCTCGCTGAGTGCGCTGATCGGCCTGCTCGCCGCCGTCGTCGACGCCCGTGCCAGCGGCCGTGGCCGCTACGTCGACGTGTCGATGACCGACGCCGTTTTCGCACACACCCTCTTTCCGCTGCTGGCGGTGCTCGACCGCGGCCGCGCGCAGCCGCGCGGCGCAGACCTGCTTTCCGGGGGCATGCCCAGCTACGGCGTCTATGCGACCAGCGACGGCCGCCACCTGGCGGTCAGCGCCATGGAGCCGAAGTTCTGGGAGACCCTGTGCGACACCCTCGACCGCCCCGACCTACGGCCCTGCGCCTTTGCCACCGGCGCCGAGGGGCAACGCATACG
>LBIU01000260.1 GCA_000987445.1 Candidatus Accumulibacter adiacens
GCCGTCGCCAGCGAACGCAGATGCTCGTAAGTGAGAGCCGGCGCTTCGTGCCGTTCCCACTTGCAAGCCCTTTCGCACCACACTTCACCCGGCCGGTTCACGCAGACTTCCGTGATGGCCGGATCGCTCATCCAGGTGGCGAGCGGTTGAAGGTGGAAATCGACCGAAGTCGCGCGGTTCAGCGAGGCCGCGAGGTATTCACTGGTTGGTTGCTGCGACATCGTACACGCTCGAAAAGTCCAGATCGCGGGCGATATAGACACCGACTTGCTCGCCCTGATTCTTGTAGAGAGTTGGCGGAATGTTGATGGTGTTCTTCAACGCTTCCGCCGCCATGTTTTGGGTGGCCTCGCCCGTGCTGCTGAAATTGATTTGGCCGCTGTTGTTGTTCGTGCCCTGGGTGGCATACCGTGCAACGTCATCGACCAGACTCAGCATCAGCGCGCCGCCGAACCGCTGCCAGAAGTGGTTATCAATGTAGCCCGGCAGGCCCGCGCCGCCGAGCGGATCGGTGCCTGGGGAATCCAGGTTGATGACCACGCCGTTCGGCGTCTTGATGCGCGACCACAGCACGAAGATGCGAGCCATGCCCTGACGCATGTTCGATTGGTACTCGCCCGAAATGGTCGAGCCGCGTTCGACCAGCAGCACCTTGCCGTTGTCGCTGTAGATGTTGCGCGTCACGACGCAGGCCGTCATGCCGGGCACCGTGCTATCGAGCTTCGTTTGCAGTGCGCAGTCGATGAAGCTGCCTTTCGCCAGGATGAAGTTGCGATTGCCCAGGTGCCCGGCCTTGCGCGACGGCGTGCGCGTCGAAGACAGCAGGGCCGAGAGGCCGCCACCTTCGGGCGGCGGTGCAGCGCGGCCCGGCTGGCCGCCCGCATCCGCGCCCGTGTCGCCCTTCTGCGCGACAGCCATCAGGCCCGAGCCTGACTTGTCCAGCGAAGGCGCGGGCCGTTGCTGGCCGCTGCCGCCCGCATCGCCCGGCAGAGGCGGTGCGCTCGCCTGCCCTGCCCCACTCGGCGCAGGAACGACCGGCACCGGAGCCGCAGGGGCCGGCGCAGCTCCAGGCAGCTCGGGCGGATCGGTGAAGGTGCGCGCCGGCACGGCGCTGGTGAGTTGCATCGCCTTGGCTTGCTGCGCGTCCGCCTCGCGGTCGGCGCGCTGCTTGTGCTTCCAGTAGGCCGCACCGCCGCCCAGGCCAACGACCAGGAGCAGCACCACGACGATGAGGCCACGCTTCGCAGTCGATGGCCCGTGATCGTTCACGCTCGGCATGCCGCGCTCGCCGTCAAACGTCTCCAGCTCGGCCTGCTGATTGGTTTGGTTGCTCATTCTTCATCCCCTCCAACGATTACGCGCTTCACGCCGGGAACCGTCGTGCCATCAGTGGGCGGCAGGCCGTCCACGTCGTACTTGTCGTTGTAAACGCCAACGACAGCGTTCCCCAGGCGCAAGACCAGCTCGCGGGCCACGCGATGGACGACCAGCACATCCTTGTCCACATGCGTGTTCACGAGGCTTTCCGACTTGTCGGCAGCCACGATGAACACGGCCGGGAAATCCCGGTTGTTCGGGAATTTCAGGTAGGTGAAACGGCCGTCGTCGTAGGCCATCGTCGGCGCGATGCCATCGGAGGCATCGCCGACCTGCATCGAGTAGGCCCAATTGCGCGGCGCGGGCTTCTCATCGAGCTTCGCTTGCGCCTTGGCCTTGTCGGCCGCCCTCGCCCGCGCTGCCGCTTCGTCCTCGGGGTACTTGAACTCGACGCGATAGGCCACGCGCTGGTTCTGCGGTGCCTTGCCGCTGTTGCCGCCACCCGGCAGCAGCTTCAAGTCGAAGTCGTACATGCGGCGGTTCGTCGTCACCATCAGGTTGGTGTCCCACTTCCCCGCCTCGGGAGCCATCACGATGGCTTCCTGGCCGCTGCCGGTCTTGATCGACTTCGGCTTGACGTACAGGATGTTGCGCCGGTCGGAGAACTCCCATCCCTGGGTGAAGCCGGACGCGACATCAAGGATTTCTTCGTCGGCGGCGAAGACGATGCGGGCACCAAGGCCCGGCAGGGCGCGGACGATGACGACATCGCCCGCGTTGTAGTTGACGTACTGGATGCGGCCGTCATAGCGCGACCCCACCGGCACATCGGCCGCCTGCGCGGCCGTGGCCGCGCCGAGTGCCAGCAGCACGGCGAATGCGATCTTCTTCATTGTGCGACTCCCATTTCAGGATCGACGCGGTAGCTCAGTACCTGGAAGCCGAAGGGGTTCACCAGTCGGGCGCTTTCGCGGATCAGCGACGGGTTGCGGTACTCGTAGGC
>LBIU01000261.1 GCA_000987445.1 Candidatus Accumulibacter adiacens
TCGCGATAAGTGGCCACGACCCAGTCGCCGGCCTCTGCCAGCGCCTCGACGCCGACCGTCAAGCGCTTGCGAATGGCCACGATATGATCACCGCCCTGCCCCGCCAGCTCGCCGTCGAAGGCACGCATGCTGGCGATCAGCGCCTGCAGCGTGGCACCGCCTTCGCGGGCAATCTTGCGGCCGATGACGTCGTTGGCCTGAATGGCGGTGGTGCCCTCGTAGATCGTCGAGATCTGCGCGTCGCGCAGGTGCTGCGCAGCGCCGGTTTCTTCGATGTAACCCATGCCGCCATGCACCTGGATGCCCATCGAAGCCATGCTCACCCCGCTTTCGGTGCTCCAGCCCTTGACCACGCCGATCATCAGGTCGACGAAGGACTGGTGGCGCTTGCGCTCGGCGGCGTCGGGATGGTGAATGGCCGCGTCGTGGGCGGCCGCGACGACGTAAGCCAGGGCCCGGGTCGCCTCGGCGTGCGCGCGCATGGTCATCAACATCCGGCGCACATCGGGATGCGCGATGATCGCCACTTTCGGCCCGCCGCGCACACCGATGTCGGTGCACTGGATGCGCTCACGGGCGTAGTCGCGCGCCCGCTGATAGGAGCGCTCGCAAGCGGCGACGCCTTCCAGCCCGACGCCGAAGCGGGCGGCATTCATCATGATGAACATGTACTCGAGACCGCGATTCTCCTCGCCGACAAGATAGCCGACAGCGCCGCTATGGTCGCCGAACGCCATGATCGCCGTCGGGCTGGCATGAATGCCCAGCTTGTGCTCGATCGACACGCAGTAGGCGTCGTTGCGCTCGCCCAGACTGCCGTCGTCATTGACCATGAACTTCGGGACGACGAAGAGGGAAATGCCCTTGACGCCTTCCGGAGCGGTTGGCGTCCGTGCCAGCACCAGATGGACGATGTTCTCGGCCATGTCGTGGTCGCCGTAGGTGATGAAAATCTTCTGCCCGAAGATCTTGTAGCTGCCATCGGCCTGCAGCTCGGCACGGGTGCGCACGGCAGCCAGGTCGGAGCCGGCATTCGGCTCGGTGAGGTTCATGGTCCCGGTCCACACGCCGCTGACCATCTTCTCCAGGTAGTCCTTCTTCAGCTTCTCGGAGCCGGTCAGCAGCAGCGCTTCGATGGCACCATTGGTCAGTAGCGGGCACAGCGAAAACGAGTGATTGGCCGCTTTCCACATCTCGGCGACGGCCGCCGCCACCACCTTGGGCAAGCCCTGACCACCCCACTCCGGCTCGCAGGCCAAGGCGGTCCAGCCACTCTCGGCGAACAGCTTGTAGGCTTCCTTGAAGCCGGCCGGCATGGTCACCGCCTTGTTGTGCCACTTGGCGCCTTCGAGGTCACCCGGGATGTTGAGCGGCGACAGCACGCCCTCGGCAAACTTGGCGGCCTCTTCGAGAACGGCATCGACGAGATCCGGCGTCGCCTCCTCGCAGCCGGGGAGTTGCGCCACCTGTTCGAGTCCGGCAAGCTCCTTGAGCGCAAACTGCATGTCGCGGATGGGGGCCATGTACTCACTCATTTCATTCTCCTTTTGAATTTCCAGGGGAAACGGTCATCAGCTTCAAGACCGTTGGCGGATGCTATTGCGGGTGGCAATGTGGGTGCCATAGCGGGTGGCAATGCGTAGGCGAATCCAGCTCGCAGTCGCCTTCACGTACGGCCATCACTTTCTGCCGAGGAACTGTGCATCGTCAAAATCGGCGAGCAGTTCCGGTCGATAAACGGCAAACAGCGTGGCCATCATTCCCGACAGCCAGGCCTCGGAAAAACCGAGCAGCAGGAAATACGGCAGGTACTCGGCAGCCAGGTAATCGCTATCGTAGGTCCCGGCCAGCACCAGCAACGCGCACGCCGTCAGGCCGACCGCGATCACGGTCAGCGCCGCGGTGAAGAAACCCTTGCAAAAAATGTACACAAACATATGGCGCGGCAGCAGCCGATCGACCAGCCGGTGCAGCGCATGACTGACGCCGACGCCGACGCCGGCCATCAGCAAGGCGTTGCAGGCAAAGGTCTGCCAGCCGGCAAAGCCATTGAGTCCGACCCCGACCAGCACCAGGCACAGGCCGATGAACGCCAGCGCCCAGCCGAAGCACAGGGTGAACACCGTGGCCCCGAGCAGGTGCAGGGAAAGGCCGGGTCTGACCCCGGCCTGCAGGTGCCAGAGCAGGATCAGGGCAACGAGCGTCGCCAGGAAGGCATTCAGGCGGGCGCTGTCGGCCAGCACCCGCCACGGCGCCTGCCGCAAGGCAAGCAGCGCGACGGGAACGAACAGAACCCAGGACAGCAGAATCCAGCCACCGCCCAGCAGGCCGTCCGGCAGGTTCACGCCGCCCGCCGCCCGGTCCTGCTCAGCCGAGCTCGGTGAGCAGGGCCGGCAAGGCCTCGAAGAGGTCACCGACCAGCCCGTAATCGGCCACCTGGAAGATCGGCGCCTCGGCGTCCTTGTTGATGGCCACGATCACCTTGCTGTCCTTCATCCCCGCCAGGTGCTGGATGGCACCCGAGATGCCGACGGCGATGTACAGCTGCGGGGCAACGATCTTGCCGGTCTGGCCGACCTGGTAGTCGTTGGGAACGAAACCGGCATCGACGGCGGCGCGCGAGGCACCCAGCGCCGCACCGAGCTTGTCGGCCAGCGGCTCGAGCAACTGGTGGAAATTATCCCCGTTGCCCATGCCACGACCGCCCGAGACGATGATCTTGGCGGCCGTCAGTTCCGGACGCGCGGATTTGGTCAACTCGCGACCGATGAGCTTGCTCTGAGCGAGATCGGGGCCGGCCGCCAGACTTTCCACGGCGCCGCTGCCGCCCTCGCCCGCCGCTTCGAAGGCGGTTGCACGCACGGTGATCACCTTGACAGCGTCGCTGGACTGCACGGTGGCCAGGACGTTGCCGGCGTAGATTGGGCGCACGAAGGTGTCCGGCGATTCGACGGCCACAATCTCCGAGATCTGCGCGACGTCGAGCTGCGCGGCGACGCGGGGCATGAAGTTCTTGCCGATGGTCGTTGCCGCAGTGACGATATGGCCATAGGCTGCCGCATTGGCGACGACCAGCGCGGCGAGGTTCTCGGGCGACTGGTCGGCGTAGTGAGGGGCGTCGACCAGCAGGACCTTGCCGACGCCGGCGATCTTCGCAGCCGCGTCGGCCGCTGCCGAGCAGCCGCTGCCGGCAACCAGCAGATGGAGGTCGGCACCGATCTCGCCGGCCGCGGTAACGGCATTGAGCGTTGCCGCCTTGATCGAGGAATTGTCGTGTTCAGCAATGACGAGTATGGCCATGATCAGATCACCTTCGCTTCAGTCTTGAGTTTCATCACCAGGTCGGCGGCGTCAGCCACCTTGATGCCGGCGCTGCGCTTCGGCGGCTCGGCGACCTTCAGGGTTTTCAGACGCGGCGCGACGTCGACGCCCAGCGTTTCCGGGTTGGTCGTTTCCAGCGGTTTACGCTTGGCCTTCATGATGTTGGGCAGGGTTGCATAGCGCGGCTCGTTGAGGCGCAGGTCGACGGTCAACACCGCCGGCAGGGCGATTTCGACGGTTTCCAGACCGCCGTCGATCTCGCGGGTGACCGTCGCCTGCTGGCCGGCAACGACCACTTTGGAGGCAAAGGTCGCCTGCGGCCAGTTCATCAGTCCGGCCAGCATCTGCCCGGTCTGGTTGGCGTCGTCGTCGATCGCCTGCTTGCCGCAGAGGACGATCTGCGGCTGCTCCTTCTCGCACACTGCCTTGAGCAGCTTGGCGACGGCGAGCGGCTGCAAATCGACATCGCTCTGAATCAGGATGCCGCGGTCGGCGCCAATGGCCATCGCCGTGCGCAGGGTTTCCTGGCAGTTGGTCACGCCGGCCGAAACCGCCACCACCTCGCTGGCGATCCCGGCTTCCTTGAGACGTACCGCCTCCTCGATGGCGATCTCGTCAAAAGGGTTCATCGACATCTTGACGTTGGCCAGATCAACGTTGCTGCCGTCTGCCTTGACGCGCACTTTGACGTTGTAATCCACCACTCGTTTGACTGGAACGAGAATCTTCAAAACTTTCTCCTTTTTCACTTCAAGGTAATCGACATCGAACGCGGCCATGCGAACTGCCCGCGGATGACAGTGCCGACCGTTCACCGGACAACAGGCCATACTGTGTCGTATGGATGGCGTACGGTACCGTATGGTAAAACAGCTGTCAATACCGTCGGCGAGGACAGTGTGACGCTAGCCAGCAATATTGCCTCAGTTGCGCCATTCAGGAAAGCCCAGACCGCTAACAGGGTCACGGCTCGTCAAGCCGCCAGCAAGTGTTTGACATTGCCGAACCGTGACCGGACAATAGGCCATACCATGTCGTATGGATAGCCTGCGTCAGGCGACCGGCCGCTGCCCGTCGGCGCCTGCGGGCCGGGGCGCGGGGAGCACAGCTGCGCAGCGGTCCGACGCACGAAACCAGAGAGGAAAGCCGAGCAGGATGAGAGCCGAGAAGAGCAGTGCCCGCGTAACGCTCGATCGTCACGAATGGATCGAAGCGGCGATTGACGTTCTCGCCGAGCAAGGCGTGCAGGGGATGCGCATCGAAGTCCTGGCCAAGAACTTCGGCGTCACCAAGGGCAGCTTCTACTGGCATTTCAAGGACCGCCAGGATCTGGTCGACGGGGTCCTCGAAACCTGGCGCGACGGTCGCATCCGTGACATCGACAAACAGACCGGCGCCAGCCCTGGCCGCGAGCGCGAGCAATTGCTGCACCTGATCGACGTCTATGGCGCGACACGCAACCGCAAGGGCATCTCGATCGAACTGGCGGTCCGCGAATGGGCCCGGCGCGACGCCCAGGCGGCGGCGATCGTCGAGGAAGTCGATAGCTGGCGCCTGGAATGCACACGCCAGCTCTTTGTCCGCCGCGGCCTCTCCGACGACGAGGCCAAGAGCCGCAGCCTGCTGCTCTACGCCTATGTCTTCGGGCAGAGCCTGATGGCCTGCGAGCGCTACGATCCGGCAGTCGGCGAACTCAAGCGCTGGATCGCCGAGCTGATCGTCAAGGAGTAGACAAACCACAACGAGAGCAACGGCCAAGAGCGCCAGAACGATCCACGTTCTCGCGGAGCCGGGCTCCGACACCTTCAGCCACGAGGGATTGCCCGATGCAAGCGAAAACCGGCCAACAGTTCATTCTCGCTCTCGACCAGGGAACCACCAGTTCCCGCGCCCTCCTCTTCGGGCGCGACGGCGGCATCGTCGCTGCCGCGCAGCAGGAATTCACGCAGCACTATCCGCAGGCCGGCTGGGTCGAACACGACGCCAGGGAGATCTGGCAGACGCAGCTCGCCGTCGCGCAAGCGGTGCTGCGTGACAACGCCATCGATGCCGGCCAGATTGCCGCCATCGGCATCACCAACCAGCGCGAGACGACCCTGCTCTGGGATCGCGTCAGCGGCGAACCCCTGTACCGGGCGATTGTCTGGCAGGACCGACGCACCGCAGGCACCTGCGACGAACTCGTTCGCGCCGGTCACACCGAGCTGTTTCGGGAACGCACCGGGCTGGTCATCGACGCTTATTTCTCGGGCACCAAGCTGAAATGGCTGCTCGATCACCTGCCCGGCGCGCGTCGCCGCGCCGAACGCGGCGAACTCGCTTTCGGAACCGTCGACAGCTGGCTGGCGTGGCAGCTATCCGGCGGCAGCGCTCATGTCACCGACGTTTCGAACGCCGCGCGCACTCTCCTCTTCGACATCCGGCGACAGTGCTGGGATGAGC
>LBIU01000262.1 GCA_000987445.1 Candidatus Accumulibacter adiacens
GGCTGCCTGGCGATAAGGCGGGCCTGTACCATCGGTCGCTCATTGCGCGTTGGAGGCTGCCTTCTTGGCCGCTCTCAGCAATGCCTTGCGTGCTTTTTCGGCCTTGATGTGTGCCAGCGCCTGCGCGCGATTGCACTCCTTGCAATAGGAATGCAGGCCATCGGCACTGCGCGAGTTCTTGTGAAACTCGAGCAGCGGCTTTTCCTGCTTGCACTTGACACAGACTTTCGTGGGCATGGAGGTTACCGGAGGAGGGGTGATGTTTGCGGGACGGGGGGCGGACAGCGGCGAGGCTGGCTGCACGGGAGGGTGGTAGAAGGCCGCGGCCGTTGCTCTGTCGGCTGACTCGCTGTGCTCGCCACCGTCGTTCAGGTAGCTCGATACGGGCGGCGGCGACGGCTGCAGGTGCTTCTCGGGACCGCCAGGCTGGGCGGGGTTGAGCGTTTTCATGGGCTTTGTCCAAGTAGGCAGGGCGAAAGCCGCTGCTGGGATCTGTTTTTCCGGAAATACCGTGGTCGCTACCCGGGTATGGGAAGGTGGTCGGTCCGACGGCGTTGGAAAGCCTGCTAATGCGGCTCATGGGCTGGTGCCTTGCTAACCAGACATAAGCAAAGACTATGCCTGAAAATAAAACAGGTTTATGTAAACAGTAGCTTACAGAGTTGTTTATGCTGTTCCTGCCAAGATGTTGGCAATCGCTGTAAAGAAAGCTGACAGTCGCGTTTCGTTGGGCACCGGCAGCCCGAAGCTGCCGGGCCAGGGCGCCAGGGCATGGCTTGTCGCTCGTGCCCCTGTGGTCGCCAGACTGAGACGGGTTTCAGGGGCTGCCAAGGAGGCTGTCGATGTCGACCGCGTCGAGCTGTTGCGCCTGCATGTAGCGTCGGCCGTAGTCCAGATAGACGCCGGAGCGCAGGAAAATGGCGAATAGTTCGCCGTCGATGTGTTGCTCAGCTTGCATGCGCGCCATGATCGTCAGCGCTTCGGAGAGGGTCTTGCCCTTCTTGTACGGACGATCGATCGCCGTCAGTGCTTCGAAGATGTCGGCGATAGCCATCATTCTTGCCAGCGGACTCATCTGCGCGCGCGTGAGCCGGCGAGGATAGCCGCTACCGTCCATCTTCTCGTGGTGGCCGCCGGCGATCTCCGGAACCTGGCTGAGGTGCTTCGGAAACGGCAGCTGCGCGAGCATCACCAGCGTCTGGATGATATGTTCGTTGATCTTGTAGCGTTCTTCTTCGGACAGCGTTCCCCGCTCGACGGCGAGGTTGTAGAGCTCGCCGCGGTTGTAGAGCAGAGCGGGGACGGGCATGCGAAATCCCCAGGGGTTATCGTCAGACAGCCGATCCTGCGGTCGCCGCGGGAAGAGGTGCTCGGGTTTGTCGGCGAGCAGGGCTTCGGCGACCGGCAGGCTGGCCGCGGGCGTTCGTGCCTTGCGCTGGTGTTCTTCGTGGGAAATGCCGATTCGATCATCCAGCGTACGCATCCAGGTGCGCGCGGCGATGGTTTTCAGGCGCGCGATCTTTTCCTTGGCCATGAACTCGCCACCCAGGTTACAACTGGCGACGAAGGCAAAGTCGTCGTCGATCCGTTGTCGTTCGGCAGCCAGTGCGCGACGCGAAGTGGCGCCATCCTCGCCCCTGGCTTCGGCTTGAAGGCAGCTGATTTCGGCATCACGCTTGAGGATTTCAAAGCGCATGCGCACCTCGTGGATGCGGTCATGAATGGTTTCCAGCTTGGTTGCCTTGTCCACCACGTATTCTGGGGTGGTGACCTTGCCGCAGTCGTGCAGCCAGGCGGCGACATGCAGCGCCTCCCAGTCGTCGTCGCTGAGCGCAAATTCCCGGTAGGCATCGCCCTGGTCTTCGCAGGCGGCGCGGGCCAGCATCTTGGTCAGTTCCGGGACGCGTGCGCAGTGACCACCCGTGTACGGGCTCTTGGCATCAATCGCTGCAGCGATTAACTGGATGAATGCCTCGAAGAGGTCTTTCTGTGCCTTGAGCAGCGCCTTGCTTTCCAGGGATACGGCTGCCGAGCCGGCAAAAGCTTGCACGAAGCTCAGGCGGGCGTCGTCGCTGGCCGTGTCGCAGAGCAGGAGCATGGCGCCGACCAGTTCAGCCTTGCGGTTGAGCAGGGGAACGGCAATGGCGTTGCTGGCGTCGGCCAAGCCAGCGTCGCTGCCACCCAGTGTGGCCCTGTCGTCGGAGTGCAGGGTGCCGGCACGAGCGACGCCCTCGGCGAGCGCCGCGCCAAGCAGCGGGCCGGCGGACGCAATGTCGATCGTCGGCAGTGGGGCGCCGAGCGCGGGCCCGGTCGTGCTCAGCGCCGCGGCTGCTTTCAACTGCGTCCCGTCGGCCAGATAAAGAATGCCGGCAGCTGCTTCCGATGCCGATAGGGTTTCGGCAAGCAATTGCGGCAAGAGTCGGTCGAAGTTCTGCTCGGCCGCGACGGCATGGCTGATGTCGAGAAAACGCCGGATCGTGCGTTTCATGGCCTCCATGGTTGCCGCCAATTGACTGACTTCCTCGATCGCCGAATCGGCGGCGATTGCTTCCGAAAAATCGAAGTGGCGGATCTTGTCGGCCCCGCTGGCCAGGCGGCTAAGCGAGCGTGAAATGCTGCGCGCGAGCAACCAGGTGAACGGAATCGTCAGCAGCAGCACCAGCACGGTGGCCATCGCCGAGCGTTCGATCAACTGCAACGCGCCGGCCATCAGCTCGCTCTCGGGAACGGCGGTGACCATGTACAGGGGGTGCGCGTCGCCGCCTGCCAGGGCGCTGATCGACGCACGCCATGGCGAGCCATCGACGTCTATGCGCAGCGTCCGGGGGGCGGGCGCAAGTGGGCTTTCTGCCATCTGGCGAACAGTGGCCAGGAGCGGAACCAGTGCCGGCACGCCCAAGTCGTCGAGCCTGGCCAGCGCGGCCTTGCTGTCGGCCCCGGGCGCTGGTCGCACCAGCCTGGCAAGGTCTTCGTAAGCAAGCGCGTAGCCGTCCGCATCGACGATGACCAGTTCGTTGCTTGGCGTGACCTTCTGTCCGGCGAGCGTCTGGCCGAGGCTGTGCAGCAGGATGTCGGCGCCGGCCACCGCTTGCCGGTCGCTGCTTCGCTGGGCCAGCGTGAGGCCGACCTGGCGGCTGGAGAAAAAGAGGTAGGGTGGCGTCGCGATCTGTGCCGAGGAGGCCATGGCCTGGGTGAACCAGACGCGCTGCCGCGGATCGTAGGCCGTGGCGTAGTCTGGCCGCTCGTCCTCGCGCAGGGTCTGCAGTGCAGCATCGAGATAGATGAAGCGACCGCGGGGCTCGCCGCCAGCCTGCTCGATACTCTGCACGACGTAACGGGCGCCGGCTGGCGCTCTGGCGGTTTCGTTTTCGGCACCGTGACCGACATGGCCGATGAGAAAGAAGTCGCCACTGGCGTAGCCGACATACAGCGAGGACAGCGCCGCCGAACTGTCCAGCGCTTGACGCATGAAGTCGAGGCTCTGCAGGCGTTGTTCGAGTGACTGCGCCGATGTCACCTGCTGCAGCGTCAGCAGCCTGGTCGCCACTTCGGCCGGCTCGACGATGCGTTGCATCGCGATCTGAGCCTCGCGACTCATTCGTGTCGTGAGGTCGGCGGACGCGCGCTCGAGCAGTTCGCTGCTGAGCTTGTAGCCGATTGCCGTGAGGACGCCGGAGACGACCAGGATCAGCGCCAAAAAGAGCGCCGAGATGTGTACGTGCAGCGGGTAGCGATGGCGCATCGTCCTGGCCTCATGGCGGCTACGGGATGGCCAAGGATAGCGCTGGACAGGGAATTTGGTCGTCTACTTCATCACGGGAAACGATTCGCAGCGACGCGAGAGTGGGCCGCGTGGCGTGCGCGCTCTGGCAGCAAGTATCGCGTGCGCATTCACGCGCTCGCGCTCAGTACGCCAGGCGCTGAGAAAAAAAAGCCGCGCCATGGCGCGGCTGGTCGGCGACTGAATGCGCGCTTAGTGGAACTGCTCTTCTTCGGTCGATCCGGTCAGGGCGGTGACCGATGAGGTGCCACCCTGGATGACGGTGGTCACATCGTCGAAGTAGCCGGTGCCAACCTCCTGCTGGTGCGAAACGAAGCTGTAGCCGCGATCGCGGGCCGCGAATTCCGGCTCCTGGACCTTCTCGACGTAGGCCGTCATGCCGCGTTTGACGTAGTCCTGCGCCAGATCGAACATGTGGTACCACATGTTGTGGATACCGGCGAGGGTGATGAACTGATACTTGTAGCCCATTGCGCCGAGTTCCTTCTGGAACTTGGCGATCGTCGCGTCGTCGAGATTCTTCTTCCAGTTGAACGATGGCGAGCAGTTGTAGGCGAGCATCTTGCCTGGGTGCTTGGCATGCACGGCTTCGGCAAACTGGCGGGCGAATTCGAGATCCGGCGTGCCGGTTTCGCACCACACCAGGTCAGCGTAGTCGGCGTAGGCGATGGCGCGTGAGATCGCCTGCTGGAGACCCTTGTTGGTCTTGTAGAAGCCTTCCGAAGTGCGTTCGCCGGTGACGAAGGGCCGGTCGTTGTCGTCGCAGTCGGACGTTAGCAGGTCGGCTGCTTCAGCGTCGGTACGAGCGATGACCAGGGTCGGCACGCCGCAAACATCGGCCGCGAAGCGCGCGGCGATCAGCTTCTGGACGGCTTCCTGCGTCGGTACCAGGACCTTGCCGCCCATATGGCCGCATTTCTTGACCGACGCCAGCTGGTCTTCCCAGTGCACACCGGCAGCACCGGCGCGGATCATAGCCTTCATCAGTTCGAAAGCGTTCAGCACGCCGCCAAAACCCGCTTCGGCGTCGGCGACGATCGGCGCGAAATAGTCGATGTAGCCCTTGTCACCGGGGCCCAGGTCCTTCGAGCACTGGATCTCGTCGGCTCGACGGAAGGAGTTGTTGATGCGCTCCACGACCTTCGGTACCGAATCCACGGGATACAGGGACTGATCCGGGTACATCGCTGCGTAGGAGTTGTTGTCGGCGGCTACCTGCCAGCCTGACAGGTAGATCGCCTTGACGCCGGCCTTCACCTGTTGCATCGCCTGGCCGCCGGTTAGCGCGCCGAGGCAATTGACGAAGGGCTCATTGTTGACCAGATTCCAGAGCTTCTCGGCGCCACGACGGGCGACCGTGTATTCGATCGGGAAGGAACCACGCAGGCGCACGACATCGGCGGCCGAGTAGCCGCGCTTGATCCCCTTCCAGCGAGGATTTTCGGCCCAGTCTTTTTCCAGTTCGGCGATCTGCTGTTCTTTTGTACTCATGATTGGCTCTCCAAGATTAGGAAGTGCGATTGCGACAAGAGTGGCGCCCGAGGGGTCGAAGCAACGAGGCGTAAGAGACTCGACGGCGGGTAGCCATTGGCATCCAGTATAACGGCCTTTGCTAATGCAGGCAACAGTCTTATATAAGACATAAGATATATTTTTTGTGCAGACGAAACAGGTGCTTGTCGTTCTGCTTCCGCATCGTGGAATGAAATTCTTGTGCGCGAGATGCCTGATGCCTATGCCCGACGGGTTTCCGGCGTGCAGACCGGCGCCGGCAGAGTCACCTTCCCAGGCTTTGTGCTGCGCAGCGGATCGAGGTGCTCGGGATGGCTGTCGACGCAGTGCAGTGGACAAGTACCCTCGCCACCCATGCCGCGACACAGCACATGCCGGCGTGCGATGCGAACGGCTGCGAGGCGCGCCCGCAGCAGTGCCCGAGGGGCGAGCCTACGCGCGGGCGCAGCTACTTCTTGTTGTCCATGTCGCGTGCCGCACGGATCAGGTCGGCATCGAGGACAGAGGTATCCGTTCCGTAGCAGCGGATCATTTCTATTTCTTCAAAGACCGGATGTTCAGCGCCCGATTGTCCCGCCTCGCCGCTGTTCGTCGCCCCGTAGTGGCGACCGCGCCAGCGCGCGATCAGCATTTCCTGGTCGGTCAGGCCGGTGGCCATACCGGGCGGAACCTCGGCCCCCAGTTCGATCAGCGCCTTCACGACCTCTGTGCGGCGGCCACGAACGGCCATCGACAAAGGCGAGGTGAGCTGGGCGTTGTCCGCGATATTGACTTTTGCACCGCGGCTAATCAGTTCCCGGACGATATCGACGTGTCCCATGAAGCACGCGACACCAAGCGGCAAACCGGGCTCTCCCCGACCGTCATCAATTTCAACCGAGGTTCCGGCGTCCAGCAGGGCTCGTACCTCTTGCAGGCGGCCTGTCCGGATCGCTTTGAGCAGGTCAATGGCAGCGGTCACACTTATCTCCGATTGTTTTGGCAACGCCATGGTCGTTGGCGGGGAACGCATCTCCCGTGTATCGACGGTGGTCAATTCTTGGTGGCTGTGGTTTTTCCACGTGTGCCAGGCGCTTGTGGAGCCTGGCACCCCACGGCTTCAGCCGCCGAGTATGCGGCAAGTCGCTGGGACGGCAAGCTGCGCGCGCCGGGCGGTACGCAGGTGCTTGCCTGGCTTCGATCACGACCGCGTCGGGAAATGCGCAGAGATGCGCCTGCGCAGCTGACGGTCGCGCACGCGGACAATTGCCAGAGTCTGCGGCGGGCTCGTGCTGCTGATCTTTCAAGTCAGTGGCTGGTCGCTGACAACCAGGCCATCGTCGTCGACATAAATCCACTCTCCGGGCCGGAAGGTGACGCCGCCGAAGCTTACCGCCAGATCGCGCTCGCCGATTCCCTTCTTGATGCTTTTCAGCGGGTGGGTGTTGAGTGCGCGGACGCCAAGTTCGATTTCGCCGATATCGTGCGAATCCCGGATGCAGCCGTAAACGACGATGCCGCACCAGTGGTTCTGGTGCGCCAGGATGGCCAGTTGGTCGCCGACCAGTGCGCAACGCAGAGAACCGCCGCCGTCAATCAGCAGAACCTTTCCCTCGCCATTCTCGGCAAGCGCCGTCCGCACCAGCGAGTTGTCCTCAAAAACCTTCAGGGTGACGATCTGGCCGCAGAAGGTGCTTTGTCCACCGTACTTCTGGAACATCGGTGTGACGACACGAATGCTTTCATCGCCAAGCTTGCTTTCATTACTGTCGAGGAGATCGGCGGTCTTGAAACTCATTGGGCTTGCCTCGTAAACTCGGTCTGCCGTGCTTCGACCAGGGCCTGTGCCGCGTGGTCGCGGGCGTTTGCCATGCTCAGGCGATGGCCTCGGATGCTTCTTCGAAGATCAGTCTTACTTTCTGATTCTCGTCGAGGTCGACGGTGACATGGCCGCCGTGCGCCAGCCGGCCGAATAGCAACTCGTCAGCCAGCGACGAGCGGATGGTGTCCTGAATCAGCCGCGCCATCGGACGCGCGCCCATCATCGGGTCAAAGCCGTGCGTCGCCAGGTGATCCTTGATCGCCGTGGTGAAGATGGCTTCTACCTTCTTCTCGTGCAGCTGCGCTTCGAGTTGCATCAGGAACTTGTCCACCACGCGTAGGATGACTTCGTGATCGAGCGACTTGAAGGAGATCGTGGCGTCGAGCCGGTTACGGAACTCGGGCGTGAAGATGCGTTTGATCTCGACCATTTCATCGCCCGCCTGGCGAGCCGGCGTGAAGCCCATCGTGTTCTTCTGGATCGCCTCCTGGCCAGCGTTGGTGGTCATGATGATGATCACGTTGCGAAAGTCCGCCTTGCGGCCGTTGTTGTCAGTCAGTGTGCCGTGATCCATCACCTGCAGCAGAATGTTGTAGATGTCCGGATGCGCTTTTTCGATCTCGTCGAGAAGCAGAACGCTATAGGGCTTCTTGGTGACGGCTTCGGTCAGCAGGCCGCCCTGATCGAAGCCGACGTAGCCGGGTGGCGCGCCGATCAGCCGCGACACCGCGTGCCGCTCCATGTACTCGGACATGTCGAAGCGTATCAGCTCGTTACCCAGGCAGTAGGCCAGCTG
>LBIU01000263.1 GCA_000987445.1 Candidatus Accumulibacter adiacens
GCCCAGCAGACCACGGATCTACTGGCGGGAAACTGGTACATCAACCTGCATACCGCACAGAATCCGGGCGGCGAAATTCGCGGCCAGGTCGTCCCGGGGGCCGTTCCGGAACCGGCCATGCTCGGCCTGCTTGGCCTCGGTCTCGCTGGTCTCGCAGCGTCGCGCCGCCGCAAGCAGTAGGTGGTCCGGCGTCAACCCATGACAAGCCCGCTTCGGCGGGCTTTTCGTTGACGAGCATCGACTGTCTCGGCTCCCCTCCCCCTTTCCAGCCTGAAAGGCGCGTGGTGCCCGCCAGCGTCAAGCGGCACCGCCTCGAGGCGCCCGCCCTTCAGTCCTCGCTGATCTCGACCGGAGTATAGGGCGGCACCCGTTCAAACAGCTCGATGATATCGGCATTGCGCATGCGGATGCAGCCGTGCGAGCCGGGACGGCCCATCGCCGTCGTGTCCGGGCTGCCGTGAATGTAGATGTAGCGGCGCATGGTATCGACCTTGCCGAGCCGATTGCGACCGGGCTCGCAGCCGGACAGCCAGAGAATGCGCGTCAGAATCCAGTCGCGTGTCGGGAAACGTTCGGCCAGTTCTCGGCCATAGACTTCGCCGTTCGGGCGGCGGCCCACCAATATCGTGTTTTCGGCGAGTCCGGCGCCGATCTTGGCGCGCACCAGGTGCTTGCCGCGCGGTGTGCAGTAGCTGCCACTGACTTCGCCAGCGCCCTTCGCCGCCGTCGATACCGCATACGCGTGCAGCAACTTCCCGCTCGCGTCCGACAGGCGCAGTGTCTGTTTCCCGATCGAGACGTCGATACGCAGGTTCACCCTCCCCCTCGCTGGCGCCGGGCGGCAAAGAAATCGGAGAGCAGCTGGCCGCATTCGGCAGCCAGGACGCCACTCAGAACCTCGGTGTGATGATTGAGCCGTTCGACTGCAAAGAGGTCGACGACGCTGCCATGGACGCCGGTCTTCGGGTCGCGGGCACCATAGACCAGACGCGCGATGCGCGCCTGCAGCACCGCCCCGGCACACATCGCGCAGGGCTCCAGGGTCACGAAAAGCTCGCATCCGGGCAGACGATAGTTCTCCAGCTTGCGGGCTGCATCGCGCAGCGCGGCAATCTCGGCGTGCGCCGTCGGATCGTGTTCGCCAATCGGTGAATTGAAACCGCGCCCGACGATGACGCCGTCGCATACCACCAGCGCACCGACCGGCACTTCGCCCAGGCACTCGGCTGCGCGCGCCAGGGACATCGCTTCGCGCATGAAGTATTCGTCGTTCATCGCGCGCATTCTACCGCAGCGCTCGCAGGGCCGGCGCGTTCGCAGTCCGCCCGTGCGCTGGCTGCGCATCGAAGATGTGCTGCAAATCGGGTACCATCGCCTGACCGCCTCGTCGATCCCGACCGTGAAAAGCTCTGTCCGTCATGCGCATCCTCTTCGTCCACCAAAACTTTCCCGGGCAATACAAGCATCTCGCACCGGCGCTGGCCAATTCGCCGGCCAATCAGGTCGTTGCCATTGGTGAGGAAGCCAACGTCAAGCGCGCGCAGGGCTTGCATCCGCGCATTCGTCTCGTCGCCTACCCGGAACCGGTCGGGGCTTCGAAGCAGACGCACCACTACCTGCACAGCTCCGAGGCGGCAGTCCGCCGTGGGCAAGCTGTGCTGCGTCTGGCCATGGCTCTGCGCAAGCAGGGCTTTGTCCCTGACGTCATTTGCGCGCATCCGGCCTGGGGTGAAGCGCTGTTCCTCAAGGACGTCTACCCGGACGCGCGCTTGCTGCTCTATCTCGAGTTCTTTTATCGCGCCCGCGGCTCGGACATGAACTTCGACGACGAGTTTCCGACCTCATTCGACGACCAGTGCCGGATCCGCCTGCGCAACACCACACAACTGATCAGCCTTGAAGCCGCCGACGCCGGCCTCAGCCCGACGCGCTGGCAGCGCGCGCAGTATCCGAAGGCGTTTCAAGATCTGATCGAGGTGATTCACGACGGCGTGCAGACGGAAGTCGTCTGCCCAGGACCGGTCGCCGAATTTGCGCTGCCAAACGGCGGAACGCTTCGTTCGGGAGACGAGGTGATCACCTACGTGGCGCGCAATCTGGAGCCCTATCGTGGCTTTCATCGCTTCATGCGCGCCTTGCCAGCGGTGCTGAGCGCGCGACCGAAGGCACAGGTAGTGATCGTCGGTGGTGACGAAGTCAGCTATGGGCGGCGCCTGCCTGACGGAGAAAGCTATCGCCAGCTCTATTGGCGCGAAGTGGGCGGCCTGCTCGACGGCAAGCGTGTGCACTTCATGGGAAAGCTGCCGTATCGCCGATTCATCGACGTCCTGCGCCTATCGAGTGCGCATGTCTATCTCACCTACCCGTTCGTCCTCTCGTGGTCCCTGCTCGAGGCGATGTCCTGCGGCTGCCCGGTGATTGCCTCGGACACGGCCCCGGTACGAGAAGTCATGGACGCCGGTCGCAACGGCCTGCTGGTCGATTTCTTTTCGCCCGACGCCCTTGCCGAAGCCATCATCTCGGTACTCCAGGATCCCGACCAGATGACGGCTTTGCGTACGCAAGCGCGCCGGGACATCCAGGAGCACCTGGACCTCCAAGCGCAGACTTTGCCGCGGCTGCTCGCGCTGGTGGAGCAACTGGCCGGGCGCCCACGTCCAGGCGGACAGCAGGCGTAACGCGTCAGGCAGCAGGTCAAGGGAGGAAGGAATGAGTGACTCGATGATGATTCAGTGACTCAGTCAATCTTGGCGCCAGGGTTCAGCACCTTCCCAGGCGCGCCCGCGATGTCAAGCGCAGGAGCCTAGCCATGACGAGCATCCAATTTCTGCAGGAACAAGCGCTGTTTGGCGGGGTAGACGACCGTGCGATGGCGGCGATCATCCCCCTGCTGAGCGAGCTGAGTTTTGCTGCTGGCGAGGCGATCGTCAGCGAGGGCGAGGACGGCGATTCGCTGTTCATCATTTGCAGTGGCTCGGTCGAAGTGCTGAAGGCGAGTACTGCCGAAGATGGCCACTTCGAAAAGCGCCTCGCGGTGCTGGAAGTCGGTGACGTTTTCGGGGAGATGGAGCTGATCGACATGCAGCGCCGCTCGGCAACGGTGCGAGCGCTTGAACCGGTGTCGGCCCTGGCATTGTCCAACGGCGACCTGTTCCTCATCTACGAAGCCGATCTGCCGACCTTTACCCTGATCGTGCTCAATCTGGCCAGGGAGTTGAGTCGTCGCCTGCGCAAGCTCGACGACCTGGCGGTGCACTACATGGCTATCAACCCGTCAGCCGAGCCCTGGTAAGCGCTGCTGTCGTTCACCATCAGGACAAGCCCTTCAGCCGGTCCTGCCACGCGCGCATGGCGATGGCGAGGCGGCCGGACATGGTGATGTACTCGCCATAGAGCAGGGCGTAGGCGTCGAGGGGTCTTCCCGAGGCCGCCAATTCGATCACCCGCGCTGCCAAGCGATGGAAGTCCGCGTGCAAGCGTTTCACGTCCTGGTAGACGCTGCTCGCCCGGTCCTCAACCGACAGGCAGGGGTCATACAGCCACTTGCCGAATTCGCACAGGTCTTCCGCCCGTACTTCGGCCACGTCGATGCTCGGATGCGCCTGCACGATGGCGTCCCGCAGATGCGGCATCCAGAGCGCGTGCTTGCCGATCGCCTTCTCGATATCCGCCACCCTATCCACTCCATCCTGGCTATCCACTCTGTCCCTCCGAACTTCCGGCTGCGAGGAGCTCTCTTCGAGCATGGACTAATTCTACTCGCTCAAGCGCAGCTCGGTTGGCCAGTCACGGCAAGGCGCGTCCAGCGGCGTCATGCCGCGCGACCGAGACTGCTCAACTGCTCAACAGCCATCCGGCGGCCGCGCTGGCGGCCACCACCAGCCACGGCGGCAGCTTCCAGAACATCAAGGCGATCAGCGCGATCAGGGCCAGGCCGAAATCAGCGGGCTGGCGTATGGCGCTGGTCCATACCGGCTGGTACAGCGCCGCCAGCAGCAGGCCGACGACCGCGGCATTGACGCCGGCCAGGGCCGCTTGCGTGTGACGGCTGCGGCGCAGTTGCTCCCAGAACGGCAGCGCGCCGAAGACGAGCAGAAACGACGGCAGGAAAACCGCGATCAGGCAGATCAGGCCGCCAAGCCAGCCGCTCGGCGCCTGCGTCATCGACGCGCCAAGGAAGGCGGCAAAGGTGAACAACGGACCAGGCACGGCCTGCGCAGCACCGTAGCCGGCCAGGAAGGAGGCATTGCTCACCCAGCCGCTAGGCACCACCTCGGCCTGCAGCAGTGGCAGGACGACGTGACCGCCGCCAAAAACCAGTGAGCCCGAGCGGTAGAAAGCGTCGATCATCGCCAGAGTGCCGGCCGGCCATGCCTGCGCCATGATCGGCAAAGCGAGCAGCAGGATGACAAACAGCCCCAGCCAGGCGGCGCCGGCACGGCGGCTGGCGATGATCGGCAGTGGCGCGTGCGGCGCGTCTTGCGCCGCCTTGAACAGCAACAGGCCGAGAACGCCGGCACCGACGATCACCCCGATCTGCCCCAAGGCGCCGGGCCAGGCGAGGACCAGGCAACTGGCGGCGGCCATGATCGTGATCCGCGCGGTGTCGGTGCACAGGGTCCGTGCCATGCCCCAGACGGCTTGCGCGACGACCGCCACGGCGACCACTTTGAGGCTGTCGAGCACGCCTCCCGGCAGCACATCGCCCCAGCTGGCAATGCCCAAGGCGAAAACGATCAGGGCGATCGCCGAGGGCAGCGTGAAGCCCACCCAGGCCGCGAGAGCGCCAGCGTAGCCGCCGCGCGACAAGCCGAGCGCGATGCCGACCTGACTGCTCGCTGGCCCGGGCAGGAATTGGCACAGTGCCACCAGGTCGGCGTAGGCCTGGTCGCTGAGCCAGCGGCGGCGGTTGACGAACTCTTCCCGGAAATAGCCGAGGTGGGCGACCGGGCCCCCGAAGGAAGTCAGCCCCAGACGCAGAAAGATCAGAAAGATCAGCCCCGGCTTGCCTTCTTCCGCGGCCGCACGGTTCGCTACCGGCGACTTCATGCTCGCTACCCCTCGTCATCCTGATGGCCCGCCAGGAATGATAAACGAGGAAGGACACGCTGTTGACCAACGCTTTTCCGCGATCGCCGAAGCGCGGGCTGACCCCTGCCTGCCACGCTCTCCCGAGCACCGGCATCATGGGCGGCAGCCGCTATCCCGCGGCGGCCCAATGCGCTACCATGAGCTGTCAACAGCGAGGGGTCGGTATGCCGCGTCAATCAGCCACACAAGGAGTGAGAACCATGGACAAGCTCGCCGTGCGCGGGGATGCAGAGACCGAGGCAATGCTACTGGCAGCTCCCGAGGAGGAGTACATGTCGGCCAGGCAACTGGCGTTCTTTCGCCAGCGCCTGCGCGAGGAGGAGGAAGCACTGCTCTCGGCGGTAAAGGAAACCGCCGGTCACCTGCAGGAGGCAGAGACCAGTTCCGACTGGAGCGACCGAGCCAGTACCGAAGAAGAGCACACGCTGGAACTGCGGGTTCGTGATCGTGAAAGAAAATTGCTGCAGAAGATTCGCGAGGCCCTGCGCCGTATCGACGATGGCAGCTACGGCTGGTGCGAGGAAACCGGCGAACCGATCGGAATGGCCCGCCTGCTGGCGCGTCCGACGGCGAGCCTGAGCCTTGAAGCCCAGGAGCGACGCGAGCGGAGCAAGCGCCGCTTCGGCGGCTGAACCTGGACCCTGCCCCCCGGCTGGCAGCGACTCGCAGGTCGCCAGACGGGCGTTAGGCGGCGCCTGCCTGGAGCAGGTCGCGGGTCAGCGCCTCGGCAACCCTGATGCCATCGACGCCCGCCGAGAGGATGCCCCCGGCGTAGCCGGCGCCCTCGCCCGCCGGATACAAACCCCTGACGTTCAGGCTCTGGAAATCCACTCCGCGGGTGATGCGCAGGGGTGACGAGGTGCGTGTCTCGACGCCGGTGAGCAGCGCATCGGCCATGGCGAAGCCGCGAATCTGACGTTCGAAGGCCGGCAGGGCTTCGCGGATGGCAGCAATCGCGTAGTCCGGCAAGGCCGTCGAGAGATCGGTCAGGCGGACGCCCGGTTGATAGGAGGGCAGGACGCTCCCGAGATGGCTTGACGGCCGCCCGGCGAGAAAGTCGCCGACCAGTTGCGCCGGTGCCTCGTAATTGCCGCCGCCGAGTTCGAAAGCACGGCTCTCGAGTTGGCGCTGCAAGGCGATACCTGCCAGCGGTCCGCCCGGGTAGTCGAGCGGCGTGATGCCGACGACAATGCCGGCATTGGCATTGCGTTCATTGCGCGAATACTGGCTCATGCCGTTGGTCACCACCCGCTTTTCTTCCGAAGTCGCCGCCACCACCGTGCCGCCGGGGCACATGCAGAAGCTATACACCGAGCGCCCGTTGCGGCAGTGATGGACCAGCTTGTAGTCGGCGGCACCGAGCACCGGATTGCCGGCGTGCGCGCCGAAACGCGCCTTGTCGATCAGCGCTTGCGGGTGTTCGATGCGAAAGCCGATCGAAAACGGTTTCGCTTCCATGAACACCCCGGCCTGCGCGAGCATCTCGAAACTGTCGCGAGCGCTGTGGCCGAGCGCCAGAATCAGCTGCTCGCAAGGCAGCTCCTCGCCCGCGGCCAGGGTCACGCCACGCACGCGCCCGGCTTCGATGCGCACACCGCTGACTCGCTGCTGGAAGCGCACTTCGCCCCCCAGGCGCTCGATTTCGCGGCGCATCCGCTCGACCATGCCAACCAGCCGGAAAGTGCCGATATGCGGCTTGTTGACGTAGAGAATTTCCTCTGGCGCGCCGGCCTTGACGAACTCTTCGAGCACCTTGCGGCCATGGTGTTGGGGGTCCTTGATCTGGCTGTACAGCTTGCCATCGGAAAAGGTGCCGGCGCCGCCTTCGCCAAACTGCACGTTGGACTCCGGGTCGAGCACCTTTTTGCGCCACAGTCCCCAGGTATCCCGTGTGCGCTCGCGCACCGCCTTGCCGCGTTCGAGGACGATCGGCCGGAACCCCGACTGGGCCAGGATTAGCGCCGCGAAAATGCCCGCCGGACCGAAGCCGACGATGATCGGCCTGCTCGTCAGGCCCTTGGGCGCATGCCCGACGAAGTGGTAGCGCATATCGGGCGCAGCTTGCACCCGCTGGTCGCTGGCGAAGCTGTGCAACAACGCGGCCTCATTGGCCACCGTCAGGTCGACGCTGTAGCTGAACATCAGCGCGCGCGCCTTGCGCGCATCGCAGCTGCGGCGGAAGACGGCGATCTCGCCAATCTCGTGCCGTGAAATGCCGAGGCGAGCGGCCAGCGCCGCCGGCAGTGCATCCGGCAGGTGGTCGATGGGCAGGCGGATTTCGCTGACGCGCAACATGATCGCTTTCTTCGGATTGGCCGGCGCTCAGGCCTGCTGCCCGTAGCTGGCGAACTTGCCGAGCACGGTCGCCATCTCGGCGGCGTCGAGCAACACCGGCTCACCGAGCTGGCAGGCGCGCCAGTATTGTTCGCAGAGCACCTCGAGCTCGACGCCGAGAGCGAGCGCCTGCTCGAGGTCGTCGCCAAATACCAGCATGCCGTGGTTGCCAAGCAGGCAGCCGCGCCGAGCGGCCATCGCCAGCAGTACGGCGTCGGAGAGCTCCTGCGTGCCGAAGGTCGCATAGTCGGCGCAGCGCAGGCTGTCGCCGCCAAAGCGCGCGATCATGTAGTGGAAGGCCGGGATATCGCGGCGCAAACACGCCAGGCTGGTGGCAAACGGCGAATGGGCGTGCAAAATCGCGCCGGCTTCAGTGCGCCCGACGTAGAGGTCACGATGGAAGCGCCACTCGGAAGACGGCTTGCGGCGACCTTCGGACCTGCCGTCGAGGTGCATGAAGACGATATCGTCGGCTTCCAGCACCTCGTAGTCCATGCCGGTCGGCGTGATCAGAAAGCCCGCCCGCCCGCCGCCGACGCGGACGCTGAGGTTGCCGGCGGTGCCCCGATTCAAGCCGGCGGCCGTCATCTGCCGCGCGGTCGCGACAAGGGTGTGGCGCTGATCAGGCATGCCGCTCTTCCGGGTACAAGGCCAGCAGCCCTTCGGCGCTCGCCGGGCAGCAGCCACGTTCGCTGATCAGTTGGCTGACCAGCTTCGCCGGCGTAAGGTCGAAGGCGGGGTTGGCGACGGCTTCGCCATCGGGCAGCTGCCGCAGCTGTCCGGCGACGCCAGCCAGATTGCGGCCATGCACGACGCGGAACTCGTCGGCGTTGCGTTCCTCGATCGGAATACCCGCTGCGTTCGGGCAGGTGAAGTCGATCGTCGATCGCGGCGCAGCGACATAGAACGGTACATCGGCAGCCCGCGCGGCCAGCGCCTTGAGGTAGGTGCCGATCTTGTTGGCGACGTCGCCATTGGCGGCGATGCGGTCGGCACCGACAATGACTGCGTCGATGTCGCCGCGCGCCAGCAGCAGGCCAGCGGCGCTATCGGCGATGAGCGTATGCGGTACGCCGTGCTGGGCCAGTTCCCAGGCGGTCAACAGCCCCTGATTGCGCGGCCGCGTTTCGGAAACCCACACATGGACATCGATGCCCGCATCGAAAGCGGCATAGACCGGCGCCAGTGCGGTACCGTGATCGACGGTTGCCAGCCAGCCGGCATTGCAGTGGGTCATGATCTCCAGTCGCGCCTTTCTGCCTGCGTGGCTGCGCAGCAGTTGCAGACCATGGCTGCCGATCTGCCGACACTGCGCAAGGTCTTCGTCGGCAATCCTTGCCGATTCCTGCCACGCGGCAGCGGCACGCTGCGAAGGCACGAGAGGTCGCAGACAACGCTGCATGCGCGCCAGCGCCCAGCACAGGTTCACCGCGGTCGGTCGTGTTGCGGCCAGGGTGTCGATTGCGCTCAGCAGCGTCGCGTCGTCGCCACTCCGTGCCATTGCCAACGCCACACCGTAGGCGGCTGTGACGCCGATCAACGGCGCACCGCGGACCTGCATGCTGGAAATCGCGCGCGCCGCGTCCTTCAGGCTGAGTAGTCGCAGCCATCGATACGCGTGCGGTAGTGCGGTCTGGTCGATGATCTCCACACCATCGCCATTCGCCAGCGGTCGGATCGTTCTTGTCGGTGTGCCATCAACTCTCATGGTCGCCATTCTAGCAGCGGCCTGGTGGCCGGCGGCGCACGATAGACGGGACGCTTCGCCGTCGCCCCGGGCGCCGTAGAGGTTTGTGATGCTCTGCGTCTCCCCACGACCGCCCGGCCGCCATGCCGCAACGAGGATATTGGTATCAGTTTTTTGAATTGGTGACAAGGGAATAACTGTGTCAGGTTTTAGTCGGTGGTGACAAGAAAGCCAAGACCTCGAGATTTTCGGCCCATAAGAAAATCAGGAAATCGGCATTCGCTGGGTACACGTCAGGAGGACGAAATGACGATCGAAACCATCCCCGGTACCGACATCCAGTATTACCTATTGGCCTACGACAAAGATGGCAAGGAACGGCGAGACGATCCCGATGCCACGACCGGCACTGTGTTGAGCGAACGCGTCAAGCGGGAACTCGGGGAGCAGCCGGTCACCGATGTCTTTTTCATCAGCCATGGCTGGAAGGGCGACGTGCCCGCCGCGAAGGACCAGTACACGCGATGGATTGGCGCCATGCTCGCCTGCCAGCAGGATCGTGAAAAAGTCCGGCAGGTGCGTCCCGGCTTCCGCGCGCTGCTAATCGGCCTGCACTGGCCCAGCCTGCCCTGGGGAGACGAGAAACTGGATGCTTCCGCCCTGTCGTTCGCTCCAGGCGAAGATGCCATCGAGACCTTGGTCGAAGACGCCGCAGACAAGATCGCCGACAGCGAAGCGGCCAAGCAGGCATTGCGCACCATTTTCACCGCTGCCCTGGATGACATCCGTCCACCGACGCTGCCACCGGCTGTGGTAGACGCTTATGAGCGACTGCAACATGAGGCGGGACTCGATGCCGAAGGGCCTGGCGCAGCACCCGGCGCCGACGCCGAGGCGTTCGATCCCGAGCGCTTCTATCAAGTCGGCCAAGCCGATGCGGTCTCCTTCGGCCTCCCCGGCACCGGGGGACTGCTCACGGTATTGCAGCAGTTGTCGTTCTGGAAGATGAAGGATCGCGCCAAGAACTTCGGCGAGAGCGGCGCCGCTACCCTGTTGCGCGAGCTGCAACAGATTGCCACCGGCCGCGACGTGCGTTTCCACCTGATGGGGCACAGCTTCGGCTGCATCGTGGTATCGGCTACCGTGGCCGGGGACCGGGGCAACGCGCCCCTGGCCCAACCGGCACACTCTCTATTCATGGTCCAGGGCGCCCTATCCTTGTGGGCTTACTGCTCAGACATCCCGGTCGCCAGGGGCAAAGCGGGCTATTTCCATTCGATAATCAGCGGCAACAAGGTGTCCGGCCCCATCGTCACTACCCAATCCGAGCACGACACCGCCGTCGGACGACTCTATCCGCTTGCGGCCGGCCTTGAACGGCAGGTCGTGTTTGACCCGGGAAATCTCCCGAAATACGGCGCCATGGGCAGCTTCGGAATACGCGGTCCCGGCGTCACCATCGAAGACCTGGAGATGCTGCC
>LBIU01000264.1 GCA_000987445.1 Candidatus Accumulibacter adiacens
AAGAGCGCAAGCGGGAACGTCAACTCACTCAAGGCCCGCCTGCCGCAGTTGCTCGACTGGCTCGCGGCGCAGGAACCCGATGTCGTCTGCCTGCAGGAAAGCAAACTCGACGACCCCTTCTTCCCGAAACAGGAAATCGAGGCCGCCGGTTATCACGTCGCCTTCTCCGGGCAGAAGACCTACAACGGCGTTGCCCTGCTGGCACGCGAACAACCGAGCGATATCGTCTGCGGCAACCCGCTCTACCCCGACACGCAGAAGCGCTTGCTGGCGGCGTCGGTGAACGGCATTCGCGTCGTCTGTGCCTATGTGCCGAATGGCCAGGCAGTGGGCAGTGACAAGTACGCCTACAAACTCGCCTGGCTGGAGGCGCTGCTGGCCTGGATCGCGGTGCAGCTCGCCGAACATCCGCAACTGATTCTCGCCGGCGACTTCAACATCGCCCCGGACGACCGCGACGTGCATGATCCGGCCGCCTGGGCCGGGAAGATTCTTTGCTCGGAGCCGGAGCGGATGGCCTTGCAGCGCCTCCTGAGCCTTGGCCTGAAAGACAGCTTCCGTCTCTTCGAACAAGCGGACAAGAGCTACTCGTGGTGGGACTACCGGATGCTCGGCTTCCAGAAGAACCGGGGGCTTCGGATCGACCTCATCCTGCTCTCGGAGACGCTCGCCGGGCGCTGCACGGCAGCCGGCATCAGCCGGGAAGTACGCAAGCTCGAGCGGCCATCCGATCACGCGCCGGTGACCGCGGAACTGAGCGATCGATGAACGGCGCAGCGCGCAATCTACCGCCATCCCTGCTCGCTCTCTACCCGGCGCTGCGCTCACTGTCTCCCGACCAGCTGGCCGCACTCGGCCAGGCGAGGAGCGTGCGCGAACTGCCGGCCGGCGTGCAGCTGTTCACCGAAGACCAGGACTGCATGGGATTTCCGCTGCTTCTTGCCGGCACGATCAAGGTCGTGAAGAGCACCGCCACGGGGCGCGAAATGGTGCTCTACCGCGTTGAGCCGGGCGGCTCCTGCATTATCAGCTCGAGCTGCCTGCTCGGCCACACCCCCTATTCCGCTCGCGGGATCGCCGAGACGCCGCTATCGCTGCTGCTGCTGCCGATCAGCCTGTTCGAAAAGCTCGTTGCCGACAACGCGCATTTCCGCGACTTCGTTTTCCATCTTTTCGCCGAACGCATCGCGGAACTGATGCAACTGGTCGAGGAAGTCGCTTTTCACCGCCTCGACCAGCGCCTGGCCAAGCTGCTGCTCGCCAGGGGCGAAACCATCCGCGCCACGCACCAGACCCTGGCCGAGGAACTCGGCAGCGTCCGCGAGATCGTCAGCCGCCTGCTCAAGGGCTTTGCCGACCAAGGACTGGTCAGGCTCGGCCGCGAACAAATAAGCGTGATCGACCAGGCCGGGCTACAGCAACTGGCTGCAAACAGCCGCTGAGCGGAAGCCCCGCCGTCGCTGTGTGACCGCGGTTACATACAGCCCTCGGGCAGCTGCGTAATCTGGCCCCGTCAACCACAAACACTCACGGAGCCAATCATGAAAACCAACGTCGGCGGAATCGACAAAATCCTGCGTATCGTCGTCGGCATCGCGCTGATCGCGATGGCCGCTCTTGG
>LBIU01000265.1 GCA_000987445.1 Candidatus Accumulibacter adiacens
CTTATAAATACGGCTAAAGCGCGGCACGCCCAGTCCGCCTTGCTCGCTGACTGGGTTTTTTTCTTCTCCTGCCTCGGTTACCCCTACCATCGCGATGTCACCAGAGAACTCGGTCGGACTCGTTACGCCGCAGCGCGTGCGCTTCGATACGCCGCTGACGCTGAAGAGCGGCGCCGTGCTGCCCGGTTTCGAGCTGGCCTATGAAACCTATGGCACGCTCAACGCCGCGCATTCCAATGCCGTGCTGGTCTGCCACGCGCTGGCGGGCAGTCACCACGTCGCCGGTTTCTATGCCGACGATCCGGAAAACATTGGCTGGTGGGACAACCTGGTCGGACCCGGCAAGCCGCTCGACACCAACCGCTTCTTCGTCATCGGGGTCAACAACCTGGGCGGCTGCTATGGTTCGACCGGCCCGCTGTCGATCAAGCCCGAGACCGGCAAGCGCTACGGCGCTGATTTCCCGCTGGTCACTGTCGAGGACTGGGTGGCCGCGCAGGCCAGGCTGGCCGATCATCTCGGCATCGACACCTGGGCCGCAGTGCTTGGCGGCAGCCTCGGCGGCATGCAGGCGCTCGAATGGTCGCTGCAATTCCCCGATCGCATCCGGCACGCGATGGTCATCGCCTCGGCGCCCAAGTTGTCGGCACAGAACATTGCCTTCAACGAGGTGGCGCGGCAGGCCATCATTTCCGATCCGGACTTCCATGGCGGTTACTACGCCGAACATGGCGTCCTGCCGACGCGTGGCCTGCGGCTGGCGCGCATGGTCGGCCATATCACCTATCTTTCGGATAGCCAGATGGCCGAGAAATTCGGTCGGCAACTGCGTCACGGCGAGCACAAGTTCAGCTACGACGTGGACTTCGAAATCGAGTCCTACCTGCGCTACCAGGGCAATAAATTCGCCGCTTTCTTCGATGCCAACACCTATCTGATGATGACCAAGGCGCTCGACTACTTCGACCCTGCCTACGCCTACGCCGGCCATCTCTCGAGTGCCCTGGCACGCGCCAAGGCGAGGTTCTTCGTCGCCAGTTTTTCGACCGACTGGCGTTTTGCGCCGGCGCGTTCGCGAGAGATCGTTTTTGCGCTGCTGGATAATCGCCTGCGCGTGGTGTACGCGGAGATCGACTGCGACGCCGGTCACGATTCCTTCCTGCTCGACGATCAGCACTATCACGCCCTGTTGCGCGCCTATCTGGGAAACATCGTCGTATGACCGAGCACGAGAGGAGAGTCAAGGCCGAGCAACGCGAGCGCTTCGACTTCGCGGTGATCGCCAACTGGCTGCAACCCGGTGAGCACGTGCTCGACCTCGGTTGCGGCGATGGCCGGCTGCTGCGCTATCTCGATGAGACCCGCGATGTGACCGGCTATGGCGTCGAAATCGATCCGGAAAGCGTTCTCGCCTGTATCTGCAATGGCGTCGATGTCATCCAGATGAATATCGAGTCGGGGCTGCTTGGTTTCGAAGACCATTCCTTCGACCGGGCCATCATTTCGCAGGCTTTGCAGACGATGCGTACCACCGAGCGCATCCTCACCGAGATGCTGCGCGTCGCTCACGAAGCGGTGGTCAGCTTCCCCAATTTCGCCTACCGCAGCAACCGCGCGGCGATTGCCGCCGGGCAGATGCCGGTGTCCGAGGATCTGCCCTACGACTGGTTCGATACGCCAAACGTGCGCTTCTTCACGATCGCCGACTTCGAAGGCCTGTGTGGACGGCTGGGCATCGAGATTCGTGAGCGTCTGGCTTTCGACGAGTCCGGTCGGGAAGTGGCCGACGACCCCAACCTGAACGGCAGCCTGGCCTTCTATCGGCTCGGACGCAAATCTTGACGCCTGACTGGTTGCGCCTGCTGCTGACGCGGCGGATGCTGATCTGTGTGTTCACCGGTTTCAGTTCTGGCCTGCCGCTCTACCTGTTGCTGAACCTGCTGCCGGCCTGGCTGCGCAGCGACGGCGTCGACCTCACGATCATCGGTTTCTTCGCCCTGATCCAGTTTCCCTATACCTGGAAGTTCCTCTGGGCGCCGCTGCTCGATCGCTACCGCCTGCCACTCGGCCGCCGGCGCGGCTGGATGCTGCTCTCGCAGATCGGTTTGCTGCTGTCGATCGGCCTGCTCGGCGGCTTTTCGCCATCGACCAATTTGACCCCCGTGATCTGGCTGTCGGTGGCTCTGGCTTTCCTTTCGGCGACGCAGGATGTCGCCCTGGATGCCTTTCGCCGCGAGATTCTCCGCGACCACGAGCTCGGGCTTGGCAATGCCGTGCATGTCAATGCCTACCGGATCGCCGGTCTGGTGCCGGGATCGCTGTCGCTGATTCTTGCCGACCTGATTCCCTGGACGCAGGTGTTCTGGATCACCGCCGCCTTCATGGTCCCGGGAATGGTGATGGTGCTGCTGGTCGACGAACCGCTTGCGGTCGCGGCACCGAAGACCCTGCGCGCGGCGGTCGTCGAACCCTTTCACGAGTTCATTGGCCGCAAGGGCTGGCAGGGGGCGTTGCTGGTCCTCGGCTTCATTTTCCTCTACAAGCTTGGCGATTCGCTGGCCACCAGCCTGTCGACGCCGTTCTACCTCGATCTCGGCTACAGCATGACCGACATCGGCGTGATCGCCAAACACGCCGGTCTGTGGCCGGCGGTATTCGGCGGTCTGCTCGGCGGTCTGTGGATGGTCCGCCTGGGCATCAACCGCGCGCTGTGGCTGTTCGGCGTGGTGCAGATGGCGACCATTCTTGGTTTCGCCTGGCTGGCTTGGCGCGGCGTGCAGCCGAGCATCGAGGGCATCGATCGGGTGGCGCTGGCGAGCGTCATCGCTGCCGAGTATCTGGGCGTCGGTCTGGGTACCGCGGCGTTCACGGCTTTCATCGCGCGCGCCACCAACCCGGCGTTTACGGCTACCCAGTTCGCCCTGTTTACCAGCCTGGCGGCCGTTCCGCGGACCTTCATCAACGCCACCGCAGGCGCGCTGGTCGAGTCGCTGGGCTGGGTCAGTTTCTTTTTCCTGTGCTTCGGGCTGGCGGTCCCGGGCATGCTGCTGTTGTTGAAGGTCGCCCCATGGAACGAGACGCTGGCGTCGCCGAGACGCTGATTGCGGCGGCCGGGCAGTTGTCGGCAAGACTGGCCGGGCTGCGCTTCGCGCCGCCGGTCAGTCACACCTATGATCCGCTGACCTATGCCTGGGCTGCGCACGAGATGTACCTGCGCCGCTATGCGACCGGCCACCGGCGGGTGGTGTTTCTGGGCATGAATCCCGGGCCTTTCGGGATGGTGCAGTGTGGCGTGCCGTTCGGCGAGATCGCGGCGGTTCGCGACTGGCTGGGGATCGTCGCCGAAGTGCAGCCACCGGCGGTGGAGAACCCCTGGCGGCCGATCGAAGGCTTCGCCTGTACCCGTTCCGAGGTCAGCGGACGGCGCCTGTGGGGGCTGTTCCGCGAGCGCTTCGGTAGCGCCGAGCGCTTCTTTGCCGAACATTTCGTCGCCAACTATTGCCCGCTGGCCTTTTTCGCGCGCGGTCGCAATCTCACCCCGGACAAGCTGCCCGCCGACGAGGCTGCGGCCTTGCGTTCGGCCTGCGATAGCCACCTGCAGGCGCTGGTTGCTGCCTTGCAGCCGCAATGGGTGATCGGCGTGGGCGCTTTCGCCGAGGCGCGGGCGGGCGCAGCCCTGGCCGGGACGGCTGTCAAGATCGGACGCGTGCTGCATCCGAGTCCGGCCAGTCCGGCGGCCAACCGCGGCTGGGC
>LBIU01000266.1 GCA_000987445.1 Candidatus Accumulibacter adiacens
TGCAGTATCAGAACGATCAGGGCGTCGGCGATCGGGATCAAGACTTCGCCTGGGGTGCCGACCAGCAGCGGCGTCAGCAGCAGGGCGGTGCCCGCACCGGCGCTGAGTGCTCCGTCGACCAGCGCCGCGCGCATTTCGGCACGCAGCAGCGCGCTGCAACGTCCGCTGTGCAGCCAGGCGCGATGAAACTGCCAGGCCAGCCCGCTGCAAATGGCCACCATGGCCACCGTGTACACCAGGATCGGCCCCATGATCAGGGCCGGTACTTCGCCACCGGACAGGTAGACCACGATCTTTTCGCCGGAGCTGAACAGGGCGAAGACCAGGATGCCGATCAGTACCAGCGAGCGAAAGCTCACGTACAGCGACTCGTAGGCGTCGTAGCCGAAGGGGTAGCGATGGTCTGCCGGGCGCTGCACGGCGCGCGCCACGCGGGCCGCGATCAGTGCTGCAACGAAGTTGACGCCGGAGTAGAGGCCATCGACCAGTAGCGCATCGGAGCGCGAGAGCACGGCGGCGCATACTCCGGCGAGCGCCATGAACAGGCTGGCCCATTGCCCGACCACCAGGGCGCGGGTCTCGATGTTCGTGGGATTGTTGCTCATGTGTCGGGGCTTGGCGTCCTCGTGGATTGGCTTCCGCGATTCGGAGGGTTCGCCATGCTAAGCAAGGACCGGCGCGGGAAAAAGCCGTATCCTGCCAACTTTCATGCTGCTTGCTTGGGCCGTGTTCCTCTTCTGCGACGGCCTGATCGGGAGTGCCGCCATTGATCAGCCATACAACCATCACCACCGACGACGTTGACGAGCTGTTTTCGTGGTCGCAGGGCTGGGATTTCGAGATCGTGCAACTGTCGCCGGGGGCGCTCGGCTTCCGCGCCCAGCTGCTGGCACTCCCCGGCGTCACGCTGCGCTGGGAGTACTGGGGCCAGCGTCTGCGCAGTTGCCACCTGAACCACTCCGAGAACCTGTCCGTTGGTTTTCTGCTCGCTGCCAAGCATGCACCGGTGTGGAAAGGGCGTGAGGTGAGCCTCGGCCAGGCGCTGGTGTTCGGCTCCGACGAGCAGGAGTACGTCAGTCCGGCGGATATGTGCAGCTTGAACATCGAGATCGCTCGCGACTTGTTGGACGCCTGGGGGCTGGCGGCGCCGGCGGGCGGACTGGTGGACGTCGAGCCGGCAGCGCTGCGCAGCTTGCTCGCCGAGTGCCGGCGGGCGAGCGCCCTGGCGCAGCTGGCGACCAGCATGACCGACAGCTGCGCCGCGCTGATAACCCGCGAGCGTATCCTTGCGCGCCTCGTCGAGGCCCTGGGAGGCGCCGATATGTTGGCATTGACGGTGCGCAGAACCGCAAATCAGGAGCGCCGGTTCGCCTTGATCAAGGGGGCCGAGGCGGCGGCGCTGGCGTCCACGGGCGACCTCGACTGCGCGGGTCTGGCAGCGGAGCTGCACACCTCGTACCGCAGCTTGCACCGGATCATCAAGGAGTGGTCCGGAGCGGGGCCGCAGATGTACTTTCAGCTGCTGAGGTTGCACCGCCTTCGCCGACAACTCCTGTCCGGCAGCACTTCGGAGGAATCGATCACCGCCACGGCGCATGCGCTCGGCTTCGAAAATATGGGCCGCTTGGCCAGGCTCTACCGCTGCCACTTTGGTGAGCTGCCCAGAGATACACGGCGCCGTGCCCGGGCGTAAGCCACCTTCCATCCAGGGTAGGGAGCCATCGGTGTTGTTCAGTCGCTGCCGGACGCTTCGCGCCGATACCGGCCTGGGCTAGCCCGCAAATTCTCCCTGCATCGACTTTGGCGTATAATGCCGCGGTTTAGTTCGTACCAACTTTCCATTACGTGCTAGGGATCAGCGCTATGAGCAATGAGAGCAAAGTGGACTGCGGAAGGCGGCGATTGGTCGTCGCGACCGCTGCCGTTGGCGGGGCGGGGGCGCTGATTGCGCTGGTACCCTTCCTGTCCAGCATGCTGCCGTCCGAGCGGGCCAAGGCAGCCGGCGCGCCGGTCGAAGTCGATATCGGCAACCTCGAACTCGGTCAGATGATGACCGTCGAGTGGCGAGGCAAACCGGTGTGGGTCATCAACCGCAGCAAGCCGATGCTTGAAACGCTGCCCGAACTCAACAAGGAGATGGCCGACCCCAACTCCGACAAGGACATGCAGCCGGAGTATTGCAAGAACGAGACGCGCTCCATCAAGCCCGAATACATGGTCGTGGTCGGCATTTGTACTCACCTCGGTTGTTCGCCTTCGGCGAAATTCAAGCACGGTCCGGCAGACGGCATGGCTGCTGACTGGCCTGGTGGTTTCCTGTGTCCCTGCCACGGCTCCCACTTCGACTTTGCCGGCCGCGTCTACAAGAGCCAGCCGGCACCAACCAACCTAGAGGTGCCTCCGCACATGTATTTGTCGGACACGCGCATCCTCATCGGTGAACACAAGAAGGGAGCCTAAGCAATGGCGTCAAATACCAATTTCGAGAAGTACAAGTCGGATGGTTCCCTGCAGGGCAATCTGCTTGAGTGGTTTGACGCCCGCTTCCCGGCGACGTCGATGTGGCGCGGCCATCTCTCCGAGTACTACGCACCGAAGAACTTCAACTTCTGGTATTTCTTCGGCTCCTTGGCGATGCTGGTGCTGGTCATCCAGATCGTGACCGGCATCTTCCTGGTCATGCACTACAAGCCTGATGCCTCGCTCAACGCGGATGGTATTCCGGTCGCTTTTGCCAGTGTCGAGTACATCATGCGTGACGTGCCCTGGGGCTGGTTGATCCGCTACATGCACTCGACGGGCGCCTCGGCGTTCTTCCTGGTCGTTTACCTGCACATGTTCCGCGGCATGCTTTATGGCTCCTACCGGCAGCCACGCGAGCTGATCTGGGTCTTTGGCACGCTGCTTTTCCTGTGCCTGATGGCCGAGGCCTTCATGGGCTATCTGCTGCCCTGGGGACAGATGTCCTTCTGGGGCGCACAGGTGATCGTCAACCTGTTCTCGGCCATCCCGCTGGTCGGTGAACCGCTGTCGATCTGGATTCGCGGCGATTTCGTCGTTGGCGATGCGACGCTCAACCGCTTCTTCTCGTTCCACGTCATCGCCGTGCCGCTGGTGCTGCTCGGCCTGGTCGCTGCGCACATCCTGGCGCTGCACGAAGTCGGCTCGAACAACCCGGACGGCGTCGAGATCAAGAAGCGCAAGACCCCCGAAGGCATCCCGCTCGACGGTATTCCCTTCCACCCGTACTACTCGGTGAAGGATATCGTTGGGGTGGTGGTCTTCCTGATGGTCTTCTCGATCATCGTCTTCTTCGCTCCCGAAGGTGGCGGTTACTTCCTCGAGTACAACAACTTCATCCCGGCCGATCCGCTGAAGACGCCGGCGCACATCGCCCCGGTGTGGTACTTCACGCCTTACTACTCGTTGCTGCGGGCCATGGTCTGGCCGCTATTCGGCATCGATGCAAAGTTCTGGGGTGTGGTGGCGATGGGTGGCGGCGTCGTCATCCTGGCCTTCCTGCCGTGGCTGGATCGCAGCCCGGTCAAGTCGATCCGCTACCGTGGGCCGATCTTCAAGACCCTGCTGACGCTCTTCGTGATCTCCTTTTTCATCCTCGG
>LBIU01000267.1 GCA_000987445.1 Candidatus Accumulibacter adiacens
GCCTGCCATTGCGTCTCGGCATCGTCGCCATCGCCACTTCTCTCGAAACCGCTGATCGCATCCCGCGCCACCAATACGCCGCGATGAAGACGAATGAATTGTCCGCCGAATTCCCGTTCGAGCTGGGTCAGCGACTCGTCAAGCAGGAACTCCCGCTCGCGGGTACGCGCCGCGACATACTTCAGGTCGGCCCGGAAGTAGACAATCTCAGCGACGGCGATCAGCAAGAGCCGGCCGCGCTCGTGACAGGAAAGATGACTGCGCGCGCCTTGCGGTAGTTGCGCAAGCAGCGCCGGCGGCGGGGCTTGGCGATGAACTTTTCGCAGCGCCTCGAGCAGACGCCAGGCACGCACCGGCTTGAGCAGATAGTCGACAGCGTTGAGCTCGAAAGCCTGCACCGCATAGGCGTCATAGGCCGTGGTAAAGATGACCGCTGGCGGGTGTTCGAGGCGAGAGAGGTGACGTGCGAGTTCGATGCCATCCATTTTCGGCATGCGGATGTCGACCAGCGCGACATCAACCCGCAGGCCCGCGATGGCGGCCAGCGCATGCAGACCGTTGTCGGCTTCGGCGACGATCTCGTTTGGCAGTTGCCCAGCGATATCGCTCAGCAGATCACGCAATCGCGCCAGCGCAGGCGCTTCATCGTCGCAAACCAGCAGCGACAACGCGGACTCGGTCGCGGGCGCATTCACCGCCAATGTGCCCGGCAAGGCAGCACGATACGCACCCGGTACTCGTGGCGGCCGTCCGCCAGCGCCACCGCGTCGGTCTCCAGTCGCGCTTCAAGGTCGTAGTACAGCGCCAGGCGCTCGCGGATGTTGTCGAGCGCCATGTGGCTGCCGCGCTGTTTCTCGGCACCGCCCGCGCAGGGATTGACGATATCGAGTTGCAGCGCATCCGCACGGCGCACCAGGCGAATGTGAATACTGCCCGGATCACCGAGGGGCTCGATGCCGTGGTAAACCGCATTCTCCAGCAGTGGTTGCACCATCAGTGGCGGCACTTTCAGGTCCAGCGGCAGATTCGGCGCGATGTCCCATTCGACCTGCAAACGCCCGGCGAGACGCAATCTTTCGAGATCCAGATACTGTCGGCACAAGGCAAGCTCATCGGCCAGCGACACCAACTCGCGATGATCACGCATCAGCGCACGAAAAAGGTCAGCCAGTTCCTCAAGCGCCGTCTCGGCGCGTCGCGGGTCGACGCGAATCAGCGAGAGCACGGCATTCAGGCTGTTGAACAGAAAATGCGGTCGGATGCGCGCGCTCAATGCCTGCAGCCGCGCCTCGACGAGCGCCGGGGACAAAGCGCCGGCGCGCAAGGCGAAGTAGCCGAGCATCAACCCGGCCGCCAGCGCAGCCAGCAGGCCCGCCCTGAGCAGACCCTGGCCACCGCCGCTATCGGCGAAGATCAGGTGACTCCACAAGGCCGACAAGGCGATCGCCGACGCGGCTGCCAGCGACACCACCAGCGTGCGCCCGATCCAGGCCGGTGCTCGCTGGAGGCTCTCGCCGAGTAGCGCCAGCAGCGCCAGATTGAAGAGTAGCAGGGGCTGCACCCAGGCCGCCATGTCGATGAAGTGCTGCAGGCTATCCTGCACACCCTGGCTCTGCACCAGCGCCGCGCCCAGCGCCAGCAGGTTCACCCCGAGCAGACTGCGCAACATGACGCCGGAATTTCGAAAGTCCGGTAGGGGCTGGCCGCCCAGGTTTTGCTTTATACTTGCCATCACTCGAAGTGGCGCCTGTCCAAGGTTCTCCGAGTGATTCTAGCCCAGGAACCTCTCCCGCATGAGCCAATCGGATTCTTCCCAATACACTTGGGCCGGCCGCTTCTCCGAGCCGATGTCCGAGCTCGTCAAACGCTATACGGCCTCGGTGGATTTCGACCGCCGCATGTGGCGTCAGGACATTCGCGCCTCGATCGCGCACGCGACCATGCTCGCCAAACAGGAAATCATCAGCGCCGGGGATCTTGCCGATATCGAGCGCGGCATGGCGCAGGTGGTGCGCGAGATCGAGAACGGCAGCTTTGTCTGGTCGCTGGACCTCGAAGACGTCCACCTGAACATCGAGAAGCGCCTGACGGCTCTCGTCGGCGACGCCGGCAAGCGCCTGCATACCGGCCGCTCGCGCAACGATCAGGTGGCAACCGACATTCGCCTGTACCTGCGTGACGCCATCGACGACTTGCTTCCACTGCTGCGTCAGTTCCAGAGCAGCCTGCTCGACCTGGCCGAAAGGGAAGCCGCCACGCCGCTGCCCGGTTTCACCCATCTTCAGGTCGCCCAGCCGGTCACTCTTGGCCATCACCTGCTCGCCTACTTCGAGATGATGCAGCGTGACGCCGAACGCTTCAGCGACTGCCGGCGCCGTACCAATCGTCTGCCGCTGGGCGCAGCGGCGCTGGCCGGCACCACCTATCCCATCGACCGCCACTTCGTCGCCGAGTTGTTGGGCTTCGACGGCGTCTGCGAGAACTCGCTCGACGCGGTTTCCGACCGCGACTTCGCGATCGAATTCTGCGCCGCCTGCGCGCTGTTGATGATGCACCTGTCACGCCTGTCCGAAGAGCTGGTGCTGTGGATGAACCCGCGCTTCGGCTTCATCAGAATCGCCGATCGTTTTTGCACCGGCAGTTCGATCATGCCGCAAAAGAAGAATCCCGACGTTCCGGAATTGGCGCGCGGCAAGACCGGCCGCGTGTACGGTCACCTGACGGCCCTGCTGACCCTGATGAAGGGCCAACCTCTGGCGTACAACAAGGACAACCAGGAAGACAAGGAGCCGCTCTTCGACGCCATCGACACGGTCAGCGACACGCTGCGTATTTTTGCCGAGATGATTGCCGGCATCACCGTCAATCCGGCAAGAATGCGCGACGCCCTGGCCGAAGGCTTTGCCACCGCGACCGACCTGGCCGACTTCCTGACCCGCAAGGGCATGCCTTTCCGCGACGCGCACGAAACCGTCGGACGGGCAGTGCGTCGCGCGGAGGAACTGGGTGTCGACCTGGCACAACTCCCGCTCGCCGAGTTGCAAGGCTTCTCGCCGCTGCTTGGCGAGGAAATCTTTGCGGTACTGACGATCGACGGTTCACTGGCCGCGCGCGCGCATGTCGGCGGCACGGCGCCGAAGCAGGTACTGGCGGCCATTTCCCGCGCCCGTCGCGGCTAGGCGCCCGCCGCAGGCCGCTGGCAATGGAGAAGATCGGTAAATACGAGCTGCTCCGCGAAGTGGGCCACGGGGCCACGTCTACCGTTTATCTGGGCAGCGACGCGTTTACCCAGCGCGAAGTGGCGGTCAAGGTCGCCTTTCCCGGCATCCTGAAAGACCCGAAGCGGGGCAGACTCTACACCCATCTGTTCCTCAACGAAGCGGCACTGATCGGCAAACTGTCGCACCCGCACATCGTCCAGACCTATGACGCCGTCGTAGACGACCACCTCTGCTACATCGTCATGGAATACGTCGCCGGCGGCACGCTGGAAACGGTGTGCACGCCCGGCCGGCTGTTGTCGGTCGAACGCATCGTCGAGCTCATCTTCAAGTGCAGCCGGGCGCTCGACTTCGCCTTCCAGGCCGGCATTATCCACCGCGACATCAAGCCGGCGAACATCCTGTTTACCTGCACCGACCCCAACGAGGGCGACATCAAGATCTCGGATTTCGGCGCGGCGATCATCGGCTCGCCCGATCGCACACTGGTCCAGGGGATCGGTTCGCCCGCCTACATGTCGCCGCAACAGGGCAAAGAGCAGGCGCTCGATCAGCAC
>LBIU01000268.1 GCA_000987445.1 Candidatus Accumulibacter adiacens
GTCGTCTTGCCGGCCCCGTTGGGGCCGATCAGGCCGTAGATCTCGCCCCGCCGAATGGTCAGGGAGACGTCATGCAAGGCCTTGACGCCGCCAAAATGCTTGGCCACCTCATGGGCTTCGAGAAGAATCTGGTGTTCGCTCATGGTCAATTCGCGCTCTCGGCTAGTTCGCGACGACGCTGTGGCGAAGGCCACAGACCTGCCGGCCGAAAGCGCATCACGAGCACCATCGACAGACCGAAGATGAGCATTCGCAGGCTCTCCGGATCGATGATCATGCGCCCGAAAACGGCCTGCTGCAAAGGCTCGATACCATAGCGCAGGACTTCGGGAAGCGCGGTCAGCAGGATCGCCCCGAGGATGACGCCCGGGATATGCCCCATGCCGCCAAGAACGACCATCGCCAGGATGGTGATCGATTCCATCAGCGAGAAGCTCTCGGGACTGACGAAGCCCTGCATCGCTGAAAACACGCCGCCGGCGATCCCCCCGAAGGAGGCCCCCATGGCAAAAGCCAACAGCTTGATGTTGCGGGTGTTGATCCCGCACGCCTTGGCCGCCACCTCATCCTCGCGAATGGCCTGCCAGGCACGCCCGACGCGAGAATTCTGCAAGCGGATATTGACGATGATCACCCCGATCGCCAGCGCAACCAGCAGGAAGTAGTATTTTTGCGGCCCGGAGATGGCCACGCCAAGAACGGTCGAAGTGTCGGCAAAGGAGAAATCACCGATCCTGATCGGGTCGATCAGGGTAATCCCTTGCGCGCCGTTGGTGACGTTGATCGGCGCATTCAGATTGTTCAGGAAGATGCGGATGATTTCGCCAAAGCCGAGCGTCACGATGGCCAGGTAGTCACCCCGCAGCTTCAGTGTCGGCGCACCGAGCAGCATCCCGAAGATACAGGCGACGCCTGCACCGATCGGCAGAATCACCCAGAATGGCAAATGCAGGCCGAAGTGCGGCGACGCCAGCAAGGCATAGACGTAGGCGCCGACCGCGTAAAAAGCGACGTAGCCGAGGTCCAGCAAGCCGGCGTAGCCGACGACGATGTTCAGTCCCAACGCCAGGAAGACATAGAGAATCGCGAAGTTGGCGATGCGTACCCATGCCTGGCCGCCGAGGGCAGCGACGAAAGGCACGGCCAGCAGGACCGCGCCGATGAGCACCACGGCCATCCAGTGCCGTTGCCAGGGAGTAGAGGTTTTGACCTGGCCGTTCATGCGCGATCTCCCTCACGCTCGCCAAACAGACCCGATGGACGAAACATCAGGACGACGATCAGAACGACAAAGGCGAAGATGTCCTGGTAGTGGCTGCCAAGGAAGTCACCGGTCAGCTGACCGATGTAGCCCGCGCCAAGCGCCTCGATCACGCCGAGCAGAATCCCCCCGGCCATGGCCCCGGCAAGGTTGCCGATGCCGCCCAGAACAGCTGCCGTAAAGGCCTTCAGACCGAGCATGAAGCCCATCTGATAATGCGCGATTTCGTAATACGAACCGACCATACAGCCGGCGACCGCACCCAGCGCCGAACCGATGACGAAAGCCATGGCGATGACGCGATTGATATCGACGCCCATCAGCGAGGCCACCTGCGGGTTCTGCGCCGTTGCGCGCATGGCCATGCCGAGGCGGGTACGGTGAACCAGATAGATCAGCCCGGACATCACCAGCGCGGCGAGGGTAACGATCGCCACTTGCACGTTGGTAAAGGTCGCACCGCCGATATGGAAAATGTGCTTTTCGATCATCGGCGGGAAAGTGATGTAGTTCCGACCCCAGATGATCATGGCCACGTTCTGCAGGACCATCGACATACCGATGGCGGTAATCAGCGGCGTCAGCCGCGGCGCGCCGCGCAGGGGGCGATAGGCCACTCGTTCCAGGGACCAGCCGAGCGCCATGCACACCAGCACCGAAATCATCAGGCCGATGCCGAGGATCATTAGCGGCGGCATGCCGGAACCGGCAAGCGAAACAATGACCGTGAAAGCGACCATCGTCCCGATCATCACCACCTCGCCATGGGCGAAGTTGATCAGGCCGATAATGCCGTAGACCATTGTGTAACCGAGAGCGACAAGCGCGTAGACCGCGCCGAGAGTGAGGCCGTTGATCAGCTGCTGGAGGAGAGTGTCCATGGTCGAGCTTTCCGCAACTAGGTGCGTGTGGCGAACCGCAGGGTCCGACTCATGGCGCCAGGAATCGGGCGTGCGGACGCAAGGCCCGGCTCATGCTGAGCGGATGCAGGTACGAACGGGGACGGCAGCAAAGCTGCCGTCCCCGGGGTGCCGGTTGCCGGTTTACTGCTTGGCTTCCGTGGCGGGAGCGGCCGCAGCAGCCATGGCGCCGCCTTCACTCTTCAGAGTGACCAGCTTGCCATCCTTGATCTCGAAAACGGTAATTGCGCCGTTCTTGATGTCGCCTTTCTCGTCGAACTCGATCTTGCCGGTCACGCCGTCGTACGAGGTCTTGCCAACTTCCGGCAGATACTTGACGGGATCGACCGAATTGGCGCGCTTCATGGCGTCAATCAGGACCATCACGGCGTCGTAGCTGTACGGCGAGTAGATCTGAATCTGACCATACTTGCTGGTGAAATCGGCGAGGAATTTCTGGCCATTCGGAAGCTTGTCGGCTGGCAGGCCGGCCTGCGTACAGATGACCCCTTCGGATGCCTCTCCAGCGAGCTTGATCAGTTCGGGCGAGCAACCACCGTCACCCGTGGTGAACTGTGCGGTGATACCCAGTTCCTTCATCTGCTTGAGCATCGGGCCGCCAACGGCGTCCATGCCACCGAGGAAGATCACGTCGGGATTCGTCGCCTTGATCTTGGTCAGAATGGCCTTGAAGTCGATGGCCTTGTCGTTGGTGAACTCACGGGCGACCACTGTCGCCCCGTTGGCCTTGGCCGCTTTTTCGACCTCGTCGGCCAAGCCCTGCCCATACGCCGTACGGTCGTCAATGATGGCAATGGTCTTGGCGCCCATATCCTTGGCGGCGTAGGTACCGACCACCGAACCCTGCTGAACGTCATTGGCCATCACCCGGAAGGCGGTATTGAAGCCTTGCTGGGTGTACTTCGGATTGGTCGCCGACGGCGAGATCTGGGGCAGGCCAGCCTGGTTATAGATCGAAGAAGCAGGGATGGTGGTCCCCGAATTCAAGTGGCCAACCACCCCGGCAACCTTGGCGTCCACCAGTTTCTGGGCCACGACGGTGCCCGTTTTCGGGTCCGCCTGATCATCCTCACCGAGGAGTTCGAACTTGACCAGCTTGCCGTCAATGGTGATCTTTTGTGCATTGGCATCATCAACCGCCAGACGCGCACCGTTCTCGTTATCCTTGCCGAGGTGAGCGATCGGGCCGGTCAGCGGCGCGACATGGCCGATTCTGACAATCACTTCCTCCGGAGCTGGTGCCGCAGACGCCGCCGCGGGCGCAGCCGCCTTGGGCTCTTCCTTGCCACAACCAATCAGCGCCACAGACGCGGCCAGAGCGATCAGTACACCGGGCATACGTACTTGGTTCATAAATGTCATCTCCGATATTGTGTTTGTAATGGGGTAGCGAACGGGCGATTGTCCAAGCACATCATGAGCTTGTCAACATGCATATTTGCTGCCCAGATGCATATCTGCCGCTCGGCGGCTGCCAAAAAAGAAAACCGGCGCTTGGCCGGTTTCTTCTTCATGCCGTGATCACTTCAGGCTGAGGATCCACTTGGCCAGGGTGTTGGCCTCCTCGGGCGTCACCTTGTTCGGTGGCATCGGCACCGGGCCCCAGTTACCCTTGCCACCCTTGATTATCTTCTCGGCGAGCATCGCCTCATCCTTGGCCGTGTATTTGGCGGCCACGTCCTTGTACGACGGACCGACGACCTTCTTGTCCACCTGGTGACAGGTCAGGCAGTTCTTGGACTTGGCCAGGGCCGCGCCGTCTTCAGCTTGGGCAACTCCGGCAGACATCACGCCGGCTGCAGCCAGCAGGCTCACGTAGATCGCTTTCATACTCTTACTCCGTTAAGAAAGATGGTTTGGAACGTGCCGATGTTATTTCAGTTTGGCCCGCTTGCAAAGCCTGTTGATTCGCGTTACCGGTCGCGCAAACGTTAGCGCAGATAACGCATTGGCAGCGCCGATCGTTGACAGCAGCAAGCCGATCAGCGCCTCTTGAGCGGCTCCAGATCACGCACGGCGCCGGTCGCCGCCGATGTCGCCATCAGCGCATAGGCCTGCAAGGCTTTTGAAACCACCCGCTGGCGCGGGCCGGCCGGCTGCCAGGCAGCCTCGCCGCGGACCTCCATTGCCGTACGGCGCCTGGCCATTTCAGCTTCCGTGATGGCCAGATGAATACGCCGACCGGGGATGTCGATTTCGATCACATCGCCCTCCTCGACCAGACCGATCGCGCCGCCTTCAGCGGCCTCGGGCGAGGCGTGCCCGATCGACAGACCGGAAGTCCCGCCGGAAAAGCGACCGTCGGTGAGCAGGGCGCAGGCCTTTCCCAGCCCCTTGGATTTCAGGTAGGAAGTCGGATAGAGCATTTCCTGCATGCCCGGGCCGCCTTTCGGCCCTTCGTAGCGGATGACCACCACCTCCCCCGCCTTGACGTGATCGCCAAGAATCGCCTGCACCGCATCGTCCTGACTTTCGAACACCCGCGCCGTGCCGCTGAACACCCAGATGCTTTCGTCGACGCCTGCGGTCTTCACGATGCAGCCGTCGGTCGCCAGATTGCCATACAGCACGGCCAGGCCACCATCCTGGGAGTAGGCATGTTCCCGGCTGCGAATGCAGCCGTGCGTGCGATCCACGTCGAGATCCGGATAGCGCCGGCTCTGCGAAAAGGCGCTCTGCGTCGGGATGCCGCCGGGCGCCGCCCGGAAAAATTCGAGCAGCGCCGGGTCCTGGTTGCGAATCACGTCCCAGCGGTCGATCGCCTCGCCGAGCGTGCTGGCGTGCACGGTCGGCTGCTGGCGATGGATCAGCCCCGCGCGGTCGAGTTCGCCGAGAATGGCGAAGATTCCGCCGGCACGGTGCACATCCTCGATATGGTAATCGGGCGTCGCCGGCGCCACCTTGGCCAGGCACGGCACCTTGCGTGAGATGCGGTCGATGTCGTCCATGGTGAAGTTCACCCCGCCCTCCTGCGCCGCCGCCAGAATATGCAGCACGGTGTTGGTCGAGCCGCCCATCGATACGTCGAGCGTCATCGCATTCTCGAAGGCTTCGAAACTGCCTATCGAACGTGGCAGCACCGAGGCATCGTCGCGCTCATAGTAGCGGCGACACAGTTCGACGATCTGCCGACCCGCCTCGAGAAAGAGCCCCTTGCGATCGGCGTGCGTGGCAAGAACGGTGCCGTTGCCGGGCAGTGAAAAGCCGAGTGCCTCGGTCAGACAGTTCATCGAGTTGGCAGTAAACATCCCGGAACACGAACCGCAGGTCGGACAGGCCGAGCGCTCGAAAGCGTCGACTTCGTCGTCCGAACAATTGCTGTCGCCGCCCTTGACCATCGCGTCAACCAGGTCGATGGCAATCACCTTGCCACCCCAATCGACCTTGCCCGCTTCCATCGGACCGCCGGAGACGAAGATCGTCGGGATGTTCACCCGCATCGCCGCCATCAGCATGCCCGGGGTGATCTTGTCGCAGTTCGAGATGCAGACCATGGC
>LBIU01000269.1 GCA_000987445.1 Candidatus Accumulibacter adiacens
GGCGGCAGCACCGGTGCCGGCGGGGGCGGCAGATCCTGCGAAGTCTGGCCGAAACTCGGCAGACCGCCGAGATTGGCACCGGAGCCATCATCCGGCGCCTGCACGCCGCCCGGCGCCGCTTCGCGATTGCCGGCCAGATCGGTGGCCAGGGCGAGGAATTCATAACGATGCCCGGCTTCGCCGGCGTAGATGTCGAAGGTCTCGCTCGTCTGCCGTTTCCAGATCCGGAAATCGCCGCCGTCTTTCGCGACATAGACGGTGACGTGCGCGACGCCGGAACCGCCGTCTTCATCGACCGCCGTCCAGCGCACTTCATAGTCGGAACCACCCGCTTGTACGGGCGTGGCGGTGAGCGTCGTCACCGGCGCGCCGCTATCGAGGGTCTGCAGCAGCTGCTGTGTCTCCTGCGGCGCAATGGCGTTGAAGCGAACCACCGCTTTCGCCTTGATCTGCGTTCCCGAGGCCAGACCGTCCCTGGCCTGCACGCTGTAGCCGAGCTGGCCGACGCCGCGACCGTCGGCGGCGTTGGGCAACAGCAGGCCGCGCGTGGCGTCCAGCAGCACCTCGCCGGTTTCCGGGTCGATGGCCTGGAAGACCCAGGAAGCGGTATTCGTACTCGGATCGATTCCCGCCGAGACGCGCAGGATGAAGCCTTTCGAATTGCGCAGATCGAAGTCGCCCTGGAACAGCGCCCGGCCACTCGGGATGTGCACCGTCAGGTCGGCGAGCTTGATGTCGCCGAGGCGGAAGGTGGTCGGATCGAGTGCCGGGTCGAGTTCGCTGACGACGCGGATTTCGGTCACCGAAGTCGCCGCCGCCGACGGATTCTCGAACTTGATGGTGTACGGCAGCGCCTGCCCGACCGGCAGGAACTGATCGACGCCATAGCCCTGCGGACCGGCGATCGACGCCAGCTGGCCGTCGCCGATGGCCTGCTCGTAGAGACGCGAGAAGTCGAGCGCCGTCAGCTGATCGGAGGCCGCCACCGAAGCATAGTCGGGCAAGGCGATCGTCGCCGCCGAGGCACCGTCCTTGTCGAAGCCGACGTAGGGGACGAAGATGTTGAAGGTCTGGAAGTAGGTCGGATGCGACAGGCCGAGGTCGTAGTCCTCGAATACCGGCAGCGCCGGCACCGGAATCTCGCCGGAGAGGCAGTCGCTCTCGCGCGGCTCGAAGTGGTCGATGGCGGCCTTGCTGCCCGGCTCGTCGCCGTACCATTCCTTGATCTTGGCGAAAAAGTCGACGAGATCCCCGGTGGTGCGGATCTGCTCGCCCGCCGGGCCGATCAGGATGCCGGTCGCCAGCGTGCTCATCAGGCTCATCACCTTGATGTCCTGGCGGATCGGCGGCGCCTCGTCGACCGGCCGCAGGATGGCCGCCTCCTCGAGCGCCGCCAGGAAAGCCTGGCTCCAGGTCGTCGCGTCGGCGGCGAGAGTGCGCAGCGCGATGGCCGCGCGCTTCTCGGCCAGCGTGGTCTCGTCGCTACGGCTGTCGGCGATCTGCGCGTCGAGATCGGCGTCGGCGAGAATCGCCGCGCGCAGCTTGAGCGCCTCGGCGGTCTGGTCGGCGATGAACTCGTCGCGAGTCATCGCCGTCGCCGCGCCGACGACGTTGAAGCGGTAGGGGATGAAGGGGATCACGCAGCGGTCGGGCAGCCCCTCTTCCGAACCGGCCAGCAGCCACAGGTCCCAGAACTCGGGCAGGACCGGGATCATCGACTGCGGGCCGCCGGCGAGCGCCTGGATCGGCTCCAGATCGGGGTACATCTCGTACAGGCCGACGCGCAGCGCGTCCCAGTTGAGTGTCGACAGGGCCTTCAGCAGCGGGTAGGTCTGGACGTTGAAAGTGGCGCCGACATAGCCGCCGGCGATGACGTCGTAGGCATAACCCGACGACAGGATCTGGCCGTTGGTGTTGGTCGCCGAATCGAGGCTGGCCCAGGGCAGGTCACCAAGGCCCTCGCCGCTGTCCGGCTGGCCGCGCAGGTTGTTGTAGTAGCTGAGGAAGGGCAGATCGTAGACGTAGGAATTGCTGCCCATCTCGGGAACGCCGAAACTGAAGCGCACGTAGGGCGTGTCGACATTGGTCAGGCTCTGCAAGGCGACGCCGTAGGTGCCGGTCTCGCCGGCAGCGAGGACGCGCGGGCCGCCGAGGCCGATGGTCACGTCGGCCTCGAGCGCGCGCTCGATCAGGAAGCGGTAGGCGAGCACCGCCTGCTGGCCATCCGGATTGATGACTTTCAGGTCGTAGAGGCCGAGGGGCGCGTCGCGGAAGTCGAAGGTGGCGCGAATCCACGTCGAATCGATGACCTCCCACTTGACCGGCTCGTACTCCTGAATGCCCGGGCGCACCAGCTTGAGGATCGCGTTGTCGGCGAATTTCGCGCCGCGGACGTCGATCGTCACCCAGCGGCTGTCGCCGCCCTGGTCGACCTGCACCCCGGTAATCGCGAACGGCACCACTTCCGCGAGCAGCTTGACCGGCGCGTTGGCACGCGGTTCGCTGTGACCGCGAATCAGGACGTAGTAATCGCCCGGCCTGGTGAAGGGAATGACTGCCGTCTGGTTGGCCTGCAGCGGGTTCTCGTAGCTGGCGTCGTAGTTGAAGCCGTCGGGAACGTCGCCGTAGCGGACGAAGATCTCGTTGGCCGCGTCGTGGTCGGCCGCGCTGAG